>JAYTIR010000243.1:0-2114 GCA_043731765.1 Burkholderiales bacterium | reverse complement strand
GAGCCGGGCATCGCGGGGCAACGGATCGGCTATCGCCTGCGCGGTCACGCCGTGGAAATTGCATACTGGCCGCAACTGGACAATGCCGCAGACGTGCGGCCGGCCGTCTACACGTTAGTCGACGGCGTGGCCGGGTTCCGCGTCGCGTACCTCAACCGGGCCGGAGCATGGCGCGACAGCTGGCCGACGCAAGGCGAATCGGACCTGCCGCGGGCCGTGCGCCTGGGTCTGACCCTGGACAGCGGCGAGGCGATCGAGCGATGGTTCGTCCTGCGCTGAATTCCAATTCGCGCGGCGCGGCGCTCGTGCTGGCCATGCTGATTGCCGCACTCGCCGCAATTGTCGCGATTGCCGTGGCCGCGGAACAGCAACGCTGGTTTGCCGAAGTGGCGAACCGCCGCGACCAGGTGCAGGCGCAGGCCTTGGCGCTTGCCGGCGTGCAGTGGTCGCGGCAGATCATGCAGGACGATGCGCGCAGCGCCATGATCGATCATCTGGGAGAGCCCTGGGCGTACCCGTTGCCGCGCACGCCGCTCGAGAATGGTTCGATCGAGGGCCGCATCGAGGATGCGCAAGGCAGGCTCAACATCAACAACCTCGCGACCGATGGCGCGCTGGGCAAGGAGGAGCGCTCGTGCCTCGCGCGGCTGTTCGCCCAGCGTGGCATTGCCCCAGGCAAGTTGGACGCGATCGCGGCATTGGTGTTGACTGCTCCCGCGGGCACGGGCGTGCAGACGATCCAGGCGCCGCTGCCCGCGCAGCCGCTGCCGGTGGGCCTGCGGCCCGTGCGCGTGGCGGAAATTGCCGCCGCGCGTGGCGTCACTCCGCGCGACGTCGCGCTATTGATTCCTTACCTCGTGGCGCTTCCGGCCGCGACCGTGCTCAACGTCAACACCGCCCCGCCGGAAGTCCTGGCGGCGGCAATACCGGGCCTCTCGGCCGATGCGCTTGCCGCGCTGGTTGAAGAACGCGCCCGCAAACCCTTCGCCACACTTGCCGATTTTCGATCGCGGCTCCCGAGTGGTGCAACCATTCCGAATGAGACGACATTGGGTGTGGGCAGCAGCTATTTCCTGGTCAGCGTTCGTGCCCGTCAGGGCGAGACGCTCGCGCAGGCGCGCGCGCTGCTCCGGCGCGATGGACGCGAATGGCCGATCGTGATCTGGCAGACCCTCGAGTGAGCGCGTCGCATTTGAATCCTGCCCGCTCGCGTAAACTATGACGATCCGATAGCCCCTTCGACCTTCGATGTCCACAATTCGCGTACTGCTCAACGCTGCGCCTGAAGCCGGCCGTGCGGACGCGTGGGCATTGTTCGACGAAAACGAACGCGTCGTGCAGTCGGGTCGCGGCAAGCCCGACGCGTGGCCCGTGGCCGAACGCAAGGAGGCCGTGCTTGCGGCGGCGTGCGTGCGCATCGTGGGCCTGCGCTTGCCACCGATTCCGGCTGACCGCGTGGCCGCGGCGGCGTCCTTTGCGCTCGAGGATCAACTCGCCGGCCCTGCAGACGAACAACACATTGCCGTGTCAATGCAACAATCCGACGGTACGGTCGAGGCGATCGTCGCCAACCGTGGACTTGTCGCCGCCCTCGCCGCGCAATTCGATCGTGTCCTGGCCGAACCGGCACTCGCGCCGCGACCGAAAGTTCGGCGCTGGATCTGGTACACGTCGGGCGCCGGCGGAGGATTTGTCCGCAAACCGGATGGCTCCGCGTTTGCCACCAGCGAACACCGTGGCGTACCCGCCGAACTTTCACTCGCCCTCGACCACGCCGTACGCGCAAGCAGCGCTCCGGTCGAAGTCGCGACCGCATTTGCGATCGACGCTACGACCCAGGCCGCGTTTGCCCAACATGCCGGCATGGCGTTCGTGCAGACGGACGCGTGGCGATGGGATGCAGCCGGAAGCGCGGCGTTCGCGGCGGCCGCGGACATGCGCCAAGGGGAATTCGCCCGCGCACCGCCAGGCGTCGTGCGCGGGTCCGCACGCCATTTCCGTTTGGCTGCCACCATCGCCGCACTGGCGATCGTCCTGCACATCGCCGCTTCGATCGGCGAGTGGGTCGCTCTGGGCGTCGCAGACTGGCGGGCGAAGTCGGCGCTGTCTTCGCT
>JAYTIR010000242.1:0-4258 GCA_043731765.1 Burkholderiales bacterium | reverse complement strand
CTGTTTTCGTTGCGATCCGGTGCGCTGGTCGCCGACTTGCCCGGCTACGGCTATGCCGCGGTGGGAAAGGAATTGAAGCGCGCATGGCAGGAGTTTCTGTGGCACTACATCACGACGCGGCCGACGCTGGTGGCGCTGGTCCTGATCGTCGATGCGCGCCACGGTCTGAAGGACCTCGATATCGAGTTGCTCGAAGGATTCGTGCCCTCCGGTCGCCCGGTCTTGATCCTGGCCACCAAAGCCGACAAGCTCAGCACGACCGCGAAGCGCGCTGCCGTTGCGACGATACGCAAACAGCTGGCCGAGTTGTTCCCGTTGGGCGCCGAGAACGTGACGGTGCAGTTATTCTCGGCCACTGCGCGCATCGGCATCGAGGAAGCCGAGGCCGTCATCGCAGGCTGGCTGTAGCCGAATCGCAGGCAAGTTTATTTCAGGCAAGAAAAGGCCCCGCGATCAAGGGGAGTGACGCGGGGCCTTGAAACACCCGCTGCCAAGTGACCTCGGCGCGGGCACCCGCTCAGGGAGGAAAGCGGGAGACGTTCACCGTCTGCAGGTTCTGACCCGCCAAGTCCGCAGGAGTTCCGGCCCTGAAACAGTAACCAATTGTGTCCAACCAGACCCGATCGGTCGCCAGTCCGGCGTCGAACGCGATTGCTGCCACGGTCCCCGACCGCTACGATGCGTCCATGACAGTCACATGACGCCTGCAATGAGGACGCCTGCAATGAGCTTCGCTTTCGCCGGAAAGTTTCCCCACAAGCGCCCTCGCCGCATGCGTCGCGATGACTTTTCGCGCCGGATGACGCGCGAAACCAGGCTCTCGCCCGACGATTTCATCTACCCGGCGTTCATTCTCGACGGCGCGAAGCGTGAGGAGCCGGTGCCGTCCATGCCCGGTGTGTCGCGCAAGAGCCTCGATGTACTGTTCACGGACGCCGAGCAATGTCTGGTGCTTGGGGTACCTGCGCTCGCCTTGTTTCCGGTGGTGCCGGGGGAATTCAAGTCGGACGACGCGGCCGCCGCCTGGGATCCCGACGGACTCGTTCCGCGCGCCGTGCGCGCGCTGAAGCAGCGCTTTCCGGAATTGGGCGTCATCACCGACATTGCGCTCGATCCGTATACGAGCCACGGCCAGGACGGGCTGATCGACGCCACCGGGTACGTGTTGAACGAGGAAACGGTGGTGGCTCTCACCCGTCAGGCGCTCTGTCATGCCGACGCGGGTGTGGACATGGTGGCGCCCTCGGACATGATGGACGGTCGCATCGGTGCGTTGCGTGCCGCGCTGGATGGTTCGCGCTTCGAGCGGACGCGGATCCTCGCGTATTCCGCAAAATACGCGTCGGCTTTCTACGGCCCGTTCCGCGATGCCGTCGGGTCTTCGGCCAGCTTGGGCAAAGGCAACAAGTACACGTATCAGATGGATCCGGCGAACAGCGACGAGGCGTTATGGGAGGTCTACCTCGATATTCGCGAAGGCGCGGACATGGTGATGGTCAAGCCGGGCATGCCGTACCTCGATATCGTCCGTCGAGTGAAAGACGAATTCGCCATGCCGACCGCGGTCTACCAGGTCAGCGGCGAATACGCGATGCTGAAGGCCGCGGCGCTGGCCGGATGGCTCGACGAACGGGCGTGCGTCCTGGAAGCGCTCACGGGAATGAAGCGCGCAGGTGCTGACGCCATCCTGACCTATTTCGCGCTAGACGCCGCGCGCTGGCTCAAACCGTAGCATTCGACTCGAGCAGCGCGGCGAGCTCAACTGTCGAGAAGCGCACAGTTTCCGCGCCGTGCCGGTCGCGGCGGGGCCGCTGGCGGGTCTCCTCCGGTGTGCGCACGGACAGCCGCATGCCGCCGGACGGCGTGTCGATATGGAAACGTTGTGGCCCATCGTCGGCAGCATTCATCGTCCTGTACGCGACGCCGGCATTGAGCAGCGCCAGTTCGACGGACTTTGCATTATCGGCGGTGAGGTCGAGTTGGATGTCGCTGTGCGCGGTTGCCCAGCCCGCGGCGACGCCGCCGACCAGGACAGGTTCGAACGATGCCAGCCGGTGCATCCAGCGTAATGCCTCCTCACGTTGCGCGCGCAGTTGCGCCACATGCAATGCGCCGCCGAACAATGCGTGGTAAGCGACAAGTGCCGATTCAATTTCGTCGTCCCCTGGCAGAGACGTGCGATCCGGCAGCATCAGTTGCCTTGTCGCCTTGCGCTTGGCCAGCGACCAATCCGCGATTCCATGTTCGGCGATCAGCCTGGCGGCGACTTGCGCGATGCGGGTGCGGTCCTGCGCGTCCCGACCAACGGGATCGGGGCCGTAAGCACGGCCGCGTAACTCGGAATGCCCGCGATGCCCCATCGTGTCGCCCCGTTTTTTTAACCAGCCGGCTAGAACAACTGTTCCCGGACTTCCTGCCCGGTCCGGCCACCCGCTGCCGGCGCGAGCGCATCGTCGCGGCCGCGCGGCGGAAATTCCGCGTAGAACCATTCGGTGAGGCCGCTGCTGTCGTCGCGCAGCCCGGTTTCGGAATTGATGTGCATGGAAATGATACCGTCGGGCGTTTGCAGCGGTTTTTCGGGCAGGCCCTTGAGCGCCTTCTGCATGTACATCATCCAGATCGGAAGGGCGGCCACGCCGCCTGTTTCGTTCACGCCGAGCGTCTTCGGCTGGTCGAATCCGATCCATGCCACGCCGACCTGCACCGCGTTGAAACCGCAGAACCAAGCATCGATGTTCTCGTTGGTCGTGCCCGTCTTTCCGGCCAGGTCCTTGCGCCCGAGGGACTGCGCGCGGGTGCCGGTTCCGAATGCGATGACATCGCGCAGCAGCGTCGTCATCAGGAATGCGTTGCGCGGATCGATGGCCCGTTCGGCATCTCTGCCGGCGACGACCGGCGTGGCCTCCGACAAGACGTTGCCCCGCGCGTCGGTCACCTTCGCGATGAGGTAGGGTGTCACCCGGTAGCCGCCGTTGGCGAAGATGGCATACGCCGCAGCCATTTGCAGCGGCGTGGCAGAGCCGGCTCCCAGGCCCATGGTCAAGTAGGGTGGATGCAGCTTGGGGTCGAAGCCGAACCGTGTGATGTAGTCCTGGGCATATTGCGGGCCGATCGCCTGCAGGACGCGAACCGTCACGAGATTCTTGGACTTGGCCAGCGCATTGCGCAGCCGCATCGGGCCTTCGAACTTGCCGTCATAGTTCTTGGGTTCCCAGTCCTCGCCGCCGGCCTGGGCGGCGGGCACGAAGAACGGCGCGTCATTGATCACCGTGGCTGGCGAGAATCCCTTCTCCAGCGCGGCGGAATAAATGAACGGCTTGAATGACGAACCCGGCTGGCGAAATGCCTGCGTCACGTGGTTGAACTTGTTGCGGTCGTGGTCGAAGCCGCCGACCAACGCCAGAATCGCGCCATCGCCCGGCTGCACCGCGACAAAGGCGGCTTCTGCCTGCGGTACTTGCGTGATCGTCCAGCGACCCTTTTCGTCCTTGGACAGGCGGATCACCGCGCCGCGCCGGATGCGCTGGTTGGCGGGGAACTTATCCGTCAGGTTGCGCGCGACGAATTTGAGGCCGTCGCCGGTGACTGACGCAACATCCCCATTGGCCAGCGCCGCCTTCACGTCGGTGGTGCTGGCGTCGAGGACCACGGCGGGATCAAGGTTGTCGCTGTCGGCCGCGTCCTGAAAGACGCCCTCCAGGACCTGGTCGACCTCGGCAGGATCCGTCGGGAGACTGACATAGTTTTCGGGACCCCGATAACCGTGACGCCGGTCGTATTCGATGACACCCCGGCGCACGGCGATGTACGCGGATTCCTGATCCGCACGGCGAATGGTCGTCCAGACGGTGATGCCCTTGGTGTACGCGTCCTCGCCGTACGCCTCGAAAACGACCTGCCTCGCCATTTCGGCAACGTCGTCCGCATGCGTGGGCAGGGCGTCCCGGACGCCTTGGCGGACATTCAATGGCGCGGTTTGTGCTTCCTGGAATTGGGTGTCCGTTATGAATTTGAGGTCATGCATACGCCGCAAGACATACAGTTGACGGGACTTTGCCCGCTTCGGATTGGTGACCGGGTTGTACGCCGAGGGTGCCTTGGGAAGGCCCGCAAGCATGGCGGCCTCGGCCACGGTGACGTCCTTGAGCGGTCGGCCGAAGTAGATCTGCGCCGCGGCGGCGAAACCGTAGGCTCGCTGGCCCAGGAAGATCTGGTTCACGTAGAGCTCGAGGATCTCGTCCTTCGAAAGGTTGGCCTC
>JAYTIR010000241.1:0-1585 GCA_043731765.1 Burkholderiales bacterium | reverse complement strand
GGTGCGCCGCTGCGTGACGCCGGCCAAGTCCGGTCCCAGCTTCGGACCTTGACCAAGCGAGTGGCAAGCGAGGCACTTGCTTTCGAATGCGAGCTTGCCTTTCACTGCTTCGGGATCGGTGGGTGTCGCCGAGGCGGGCAGATTGTGGTGCTCCATCTCGCTTTCCTTCGCCTTGCCGCCTGAGGCATCGATCAAACCAATCGCGCCCTGCGACGCATTGGCGAAATGATGGTCGACCATGATGTACGAACCGGCCTCCGGCACGACGAATTCCACGATCGCGCCGTTGCTCGAACCCAACAGCACCGTTTGCATGCCGCGCATCTGGTTGTCCGGGTTGCCGTCCATCCACACGCGGTCGAAGATCGTACCGACGACGTGGAAGCTCGACGTGTTGGAAGGCCCGACGTTGAGCACGAACAGCCGCACGCGCTCGCCCGGCTTGGCGGGCAGAGGCTGCTTGACCATCTTGTTGTGCGCGCCGTTGAACACCGTATAGCTCGGCGACTTGCTGCGCAGGCGGTCGCCGTCGAGAACGTACAGCGGCTGGCCGTCGACCTTGCGGCCCTCGGGATCGAGCTTGGTGTAGAGCTCGCTCTGCACGACGACATACTCGCGATCGACCTTGGTCGGGTAGCCGCCGCGCGGCTCGACGATGATCGCGCCATACATGCCCGACGCGATGTGCTCGAGAATCATCGGCGTGCCGCAGTGGTACATGAATACGCCGGGATAATTGAGCACAAATTCGAACGTGATCGTCTGTCCCGGCGCGATCGACCGGTACTTGTCCTGCGGCGAGACCATCGCGGCATGAAAGTCCATCGAATGCATCATCGGCGCGGCGAACGCGGCTCCGCCCTGTACCGGCTCGTCGCTGCGATTGGTCATCGAGAATTTGATGCGGTCGCCAACCCGTGCACGAATCGTCGGTCCCGGCACCTGGTCGCCGAACGTCCAGCCGCTGAACTTCACGCCGGGCGCGATCTCGATCACCTTATGCGTCGTGTCGATCTGGATGGTCTTCACCGGTTCCGGGTCGAGCGGCTTCAATTCGGCGCCCATGTTGAGCGCGCTGCCGCTCGCGAAGGGGCCGGTGTGCCGCGCAGTCGTCAATACAGCGGGCGGCGACTTGTATTCCATCTTCGTCGTGTCGTACGGATCCGGCTTCCTGTCCTCGCAACCTGCAAGGAGCGCTGCGGCGAGTCCGAATGCACAGCAGGCAAGCGCGCGCGCCCCGATTTGCGCTGAACGTCCCGGTATTGATATGTACGAACATTCGTTCACGAGTATTCCTCCGATAAGGGCCGGTTGGCATTCATGAATCCCGAGCCTAGCCGGTAAACAGGAAGCGAACTTGCGGAAAATCAAGGAATGGGCGCAACGTGAGCGATTCAATGCGCTGCGACGCAGCAATAGTCGACCGACGGGATTGGCGGCAGCCTTGGCCTTTCGCCGGCGTGTAATCCGCGACGAGGGCTCAAGCGTTAAAGCGGTCTGGCATTGTGTCGCTGGTGGCCTTGAACTCGGACCCTGGACCCGGGTCGAAGAAGAATCGGTTGCAGGAGGGAAGTCCATGAAGAAA
>JAYTIR010000240.1:0-3631 GCA_043731765.1 Burkholderiales bacterium | reverse complement strand
CACGGCAAGGCGGTCGGCACGCTGACGCCGAACCACGACGACGCGCAACGCTACATCGAGATGGGCATGCAGTTCGTCGCCGTCGGTTCCGACCAGGGCGTGTTCCGGGCGGGCACGCAGGCCTTGCGCGACCGGTTCATGCAGAAGGGCTGAGGAGGATGGCCCTGCACCGCGGACGGCGCATCGGCCTGGCCGTCGTCTTCCTCTGGTTTCTGATCGGCGGACTGGCGCACTTCGTCGCCACCGACCTGGAGATGCGCATCGTGCCGCCGTGGTTTCCGTGGCCACGCGCGGTGGTGCTCGTCAGCGGCGCGTTCGAGCTGCTCGGGGCCGTGGGCCTCGTGTGGCAGCCGACCCGGCGGGCCGCGGGAATCGGCCTCTTCGTCCTGACGCTCGCGGTCACGCCGGCCCACATCTACATGCTGCAGCGCCCGGATCTGTTTGCGGTGCCGTACTGGGCTTTGGTCCTGCGCCTGCCGCTGCAGGCGGCGCTGCTCGTGCTCATCGCGTGGAGCACGGCGGTTACCTCGCGCAGTGGCCGCCAGACCGCGTCCCGGTGATGGCTGCCGTGTCGCGCAGAAAACAAGGCGGTCGAATCCTCGACCCCGCGCCGCATGCGGCAGATGCGGGTTGACACGCTGGATGGGTCGGATGAAACTTAGTTTGCAATTTGAAAAGCAAACGACATGCATTCCGATGGGAGCTGGACCGTCCTCGTCGTCGCCGACGATGCCGCCGCGCGCGCGGCGCTGATCGGGTGTGTGGAACCCGACTACCGCGTGCTGGCGACCGTGTCCGGTCGCGACGCGCTGGCGATCCAGGACAGCGAGCAAGTGGACCTCGTGCTGTGCGAACAGCGAATCGGCGGATCGTCCGGTGTCGAGTTCCTGCGCGAGATGCGGGTTTCGCACCCCGAGGCGATCCGCATCCTGATCACCGGCCCGCTGGAGCACGACGAGATGGTCCGCTCCATCAACGAGGCCGCGGTCTACCAGGTCGTTCCGAACCCGTGGCAGGACGATCACCTGCGCCTGCTCGTCAAGCGCGCGCTCGAAAGCCGCGAGCTGGCCCGGCGGCACCGCTATCTGAGCCGCGAACTGAAATTCGCCGACACCGTGCTGCAGCGCCAGAACGACCGCATGTCGCGCTTGCTGCAAGACAGCTACGAGTTCGACAAGATGGTCTTCGCCAGCGACAGCATGGCGGCGGTGTGCAACCTTGCGCGCAAGGCCGCAGTGACCGACCTGCCGGTGCTGATCCAGGGCGAAACCGGCACCGGCAAGGAGCAGATGGCGCGCGCCGTGCATTTCTTCAGCAACCGCAAGTCGTTCCCGTTTCTCGCGCAGAACTGCGGCGCGCTGCCCGACGAACTGTTGCAGTCCGAACTCTTCGGTCACAAGCGCGGGGCCTTCACCGGCGCGGTGCGCGACCGACTGGGACTCTTCCCGGCGGCCGACGGCGGCACCGTGTTCCTGGATGAAATTTCCGATGTCTCGCCGGCTTTCCAGGTCAGCCTGTTGCGCTTCCTGCAGGAGGGCGAAGTCAAGCCGCTCGGCACGCATCAGACGCGCAACTGCAACGTGCGCATCATCGCAGCCTCGAACCAGAACCTCGCGGCCCTGGTCGAGCAGAAACGCTTCCGGCGCGACCTTTACTACCGCCTGCGCGGCTTCGAGCTGAACATCCCGCCGCTGCGCGAGCGCGTCGAAGATATTCCCGTGCTCGCCGAACACGCCGCACAAAAGTATGCCGAGTCGCTGCACAAGCGCATCCCCGGCATCTCGGCCGACGCGTTGCAGCGCCTGAAGGTGCATCCGTTCCCTGGGAACGTGCGCGAACTCGAGAACGAGGTCCGGCGCATGGTCGCGCTGGCCGGAGACGGCGAGTTCCTGTCTCCCAAGCTGATGTCGCCGGAATTTGCACGCCTGATGCCACGCGAGGCCCGCGCTGTCGGCCCTTCGTTTGCCGAGTTGGAGGGCACGCTGAAGGACAAGGTCGAGGCGCTGGAAATGCATCTGGTGGCGCAGTCGTTGCTTGCGAACCGGTGGAACCACAGCCGCGTCGCGCGCGAGCTCGGCCTTTCGCGCGTCGGCCTCGCCAACAAGATCAGGCGCTACAAGCTCGATCGCAAAAGCACCGAACTGGAAGCCCCGTGACCCCCGACGACGGCGCCCCGCACGACGCGTACTCCACGGCACGGCGCGACGCGCTGTCCGCGCTGAACGGCGCCGCAATCGGCTTCAAGGATCTCGGCATCACACCGCTCGCACGTCAACTCGGTCTGGCCCCCGAGCAGACGAACGGCCACTGGTGCAGCCGCTGCGAAGGCATCTGGTTCGGCTACACCCTGGAAGCGCAATGCCCGGTCTGCGGCAGCCGCAAGGGATGAGGGCGGCGGCTCCATGCGCGGCCGGTGCGGGCATGACAGCCCGGACGAGCCCGCCGCGCGCGCAAACAATGTTTGCGCTTGCTAGCTCCACGCAAAGCAACTTTGCACCTCGCGACTCTCGTCGACGCCTTCGGGTAAGCCCGCGATCGAAACCTTAAGTCGTTGATCTGAAAGGACTCGTTCGCCGGCAACTCCAGTGGCATGTGGCTTGCAGATGCATTGCGTCCTGCGAGTCCCGCGACCCACGCTTTCAAGGAGTTTCGAAATGGCGAATCTGCTCTGGCTGCAAGGCGGCGCGTGTTCAGGCAATACGATGTCGTTCCTGAATGCCGAAGAACCCAGTGCCTGCGACCTGGTGACCGACTTCGGCATCAACGTGCTCTGGCATCCCTCGCTCGGTGTCGAGCTCGGCGACAACCTGCAGTAGGCGAGCGAATCGAGCGAGACGGTGATGCGCTGCAAGCCAGCGGCCTTGAACGCCTGTGCTTTCCTGGACAGCAGCGAGGCGTTGGTGGTGAGGGACAGATCCAATGGATTGCCGTCATGCGTCTCGAGGGCGGCCAGCATTTCGATCAAAACCTCGAGGTTTTTGCGCAGCAGGGGCTCGCCGCCGGTAAGGCGGATTTTCTCGACGCCGTGTGCGGCGAACAAGCGCGTCACGCGCGTGATTTCCTCAAAGCTCAAGAGTTCGGTTCGCGGCAAAAATTGGTAGTCCTTGTCGAACACTGACTTGGGCATGCAGTAGGTACAGCGGAAGTTGCAGCGGTCTGTTACCGAAATGCGCAGGTCGCGCAAGAGGAGGCCGCGCGTGTCCGCCAGCATGCCGCCGGGGGCCGGCGTGTGCGCCGGAATGAGCGGAACGCGGCGTGCGGCGCGCTGGTCAACGAGGGGTATTACCTTGGCGGTCATGGGGATCTTTGCGTGGATTGACTGCCTTTCGTGACGTGTGTTGGCGGCGCTAAGCGTTGTAAATGTTCTTTGGCGGAGGAATCGCCTTGAAATGCTGCGAAACCCTGCACTACGTTTTTGACCATGACTGGATACGTTTGGTTTGGATACTCACCGTTCTTCCTCGAAGTTGTACGCGGGCAATGTAGTAAGCCGGCCGTCTTCAACCGCGGCGCCCACCGTGAAGTGATAGAAGCTTTGCCACTCGCGCGAAACGATACCGAAGGCAGCGTGGACTGGATCGTCGAAGTAGCAGCCGATCCCCGTGGCACGGATGCCCGCCTCTTCGGCCTC
>JAYTIR010000239.1:0-14265 GCA_043731765.1 Burkholderiales bacterium | reverse complement strand
GCGTTGACGTCGTTGCAATACCTGCCGCTGGCCGAACGCGCTGCCGCACCTGCCGACCGCGTCGCCGAGAAAGCCGTGCGTGAACTCGAAAGCTATCTGGCGGATCCCGGTTATCGCTTCACCATCGCGCTGGCACCCGCCGGAACGGCATTCCAGCAGCGCGTATGGGCTGCCTTGTCGGCCATTCCGCGCGGCCAGTCCCGGACCTATGGCGAAGTGGCGCGCGTCGTCCGCTCGGCCCCTCGCGCCATCGGACAGGCCTGCGGCGCCAACCGCATCGCACTCATCATTCCATGTCATCGCGTCGTCGGCGCAAAAGGTTCGCTGGGCGGCTTCATGAATGCGGAGGATGGCGATCCCATCGCGATCAAACGTTGGCTGCTGGCGCACGAGGGCTATCGCTTCGGGGCCTGATGCGGCCATGGCGAATTCCGCGGACCTCATCGACGCATTCTGCGATCAGCTCTGGCTGCAGGACGGCCTCGCCGCCTCGTCGCTTTCGAGTTATCGGCGCGACCTCAACGCGTGGGCGGCATGGCTTGGCGCGCGCGGGATGCTTGCGGCGGACCGCGGTGACGTGGAGGGTTGGCTTGCGCAACAATTCCGCGCCAGGTCCAAGGCAACGTCGGTCGCGCGGCGCTTGTCCACGCTTCGCCGTTTCTATCGACTGCAGATCGAGCGCGCCACGGTACGCGAGGATCCCACCGCACGCGTGCGCGCGCCAAAGAAGCCGCGCCGACTGCCCAAGCTTTTATCCGAAGCACAGGTGGAAGCGCTGCTCGCCGCACCCGCCACCGAATCAACGCTCGGCCTGCGCGACCGCGCCATGCTCGAGACGCTCTATGCCACCGGCCTGCGCGTCTCGGAATTGATCGACCTCCGCTTGACGCAGGTGTCTCTCGACATGGGCGTCGTGCGGGTCCTGGGCAAGGGCAGCAAGGAGCGGCTGGTGCCGCTGGGAGACGAGGCGGTGGAATGGTTGCAGCGTTACTTGAAGGATGCGCGGCCGGTGCTCGCGGGTGAAGCGAAAAGCGAAAGTGTCTTCCTGACGGCGCGCAATGCTCCGATGACGCGCCAGGCGTTCTGGGCACTGATCAAGCGCTACGCAATCAAGTCCGCCATCGCGCCCGCGGCGCTGTCCCCGCATGTGTTGCGGCATGCGTTCGCGACGCATCTCCTTAACCATGGTGCCGACTTGCGCGTGGTGCAACTCCTGCTGGGTCACGCCGACATCACGACGACGACGATCTACACCCATGTCGCGCGGGAGCGCCTGAAGCAATTGCATGCGCAGCATCACCCGCGGGGGTGACGACTGACGCACACGACCGCAGCCGCGTATCCGTTCGCGTAGAATCGTCGCGCACAATCCGCCCCGCCGCATCGACATAACCTTGCATGTCCGGCACGTCCGCAGCCCGACGCACTCTCGCCGCCGCCCGTCGCTTCGCGGCCGCAAACCCGATCGCGCTGCGCCTGGCGCGCCGCCTTCGGATCTGGCAGGCGCTGCGCACCGAGTACAGTGCGTACGTCGGCGATGTCGATCCCTCCACGATTGCGCCTGCGGCGGTGATCGCCTTCCGCTGCAACCTGTGCGGCGAGGCCAACCGCGCGACGCTGAGGGAGTTGTCGCGCGAAGCGCCCTCCTGTGCCGCATGCGGCTCGAACGCGCGGTTTCGGGCGATGGCGCGGCTGGTGATCCGCGAGCTCCTCGGCCACGACATCGCGCTGCCGGAAACACCCGAGTGCCGCGACATCGTCGGCCTCGGCCTCTCCGATGCCATCGCGTATTCGGTACCGCTCGCGGCCAAATTCACCTACGAAAACACGTGGTACCACATGGCACCGCAGCTCGACATCGCGAACGTGCCGCCGGAGCGCTTCGGCCGTTACGATTTCGTGATTGCGAGCGACGTGTTCGAGCACGTTGCGCCGCCCGTTTCGCGCGCGTTCGACAATGCGCGCAGGCTCCTCAAGCCCGGCGGCAAACTTGTATTCTCCGTGCCGTTTTCGTTCGAGCCGGACATGGTCGAGCATTATCCCGACCTGCACGATTGGACGCTCGCGGAACGCGATGGCAGGTGGCGTCTCTCCAACACGACCGTCACCGGCGAACGGCAGACTTTCGATGAACTCACCTTCCACGGCGGACCGGGATCCACTTTGGAGATGCGGCTCTTTTCCCGCGCCGGGCTCGAGCGCGAATTCGCGCGCGCGGGCTTCGCACGCGTGCGCATGGCAAGCGAGCCCTATCTGCCGTTCGGCATCCATTGGCCCGATCCATTCTCGGTGCCGATGGTCGCCTACGCGTCCGACTAGCGCGTCCGCTCGATTTCTACACCGACTTCCTTGACGCCCGGCAGCGCAGCAAGCTTGGCGACGCGCAACTTTATTCCCCGCGCGCCGAATTCCGAAAGGACGATTTGCGCGACGGCTTCCGCAAACCGCTCCAGGAGCGGATGGGGATTGTCGTTCGCGAACGCCTTGATCCGCGCGACGATTGCCGCGTAATCGAGTGCGTCCTCGAGCTTCCCGGAAGTGAAAGGCTTCTCCGACGGCAGCGTGATCTCGAGATCGAGGCGAATGGTCTGCGCCAGTTGCCGCTCCCAGTCGTAGACGCCGATGCGAGTCTCGAGACGCAGATCGTTGATGAATATCCTGTTCATTGTTCGCCGTCAGAACGCGGGAGAGCCGGGGACGCAAAGTGACAATCTCGCGACGGGTCCGATCTTCGAACCGGCCACTTCTGTCGACACGTTGCCGTTGCGCTAGAATCGACCCGGATTCTAACCCGAGCCCAGATTGATATCCGCCGCACTCATCGTGGTCGCCGCCTACCTGCTGGGTTCGGTGTCATTTGCGGTCGTCGTCAGCAAAGCCTTCGAACTGCCCGATCCGCATGAGTACGGTTCCGGCAATCCCGGCGCCACCAACGTGCTGCGCACGGGCAACAAGGTGGCCGCGCTGCTGACGCTCGCCGGCGACGGCGTCAAGGGTTGGCTTGCGGTATTCCTTGCTGAAATGACGGGGCATGCGATGGGCGCGCCCGATTGGGTCGTCCCCGCCGCCGCGTTGGCGGTGTTCCTCGGGCATATCTATCCCGTGTTCCACAATTTCGCCGGTGGCAAGGGCGTGTCCACAGCCGCGGGAATTGTTTTCGCGTTGCACTGGCCATTGGGCCTGGCGCTCCTTGTGATCTGGTTCGCAATGGCGATCGGCTTCAAGATCTCTTCGCTTGCCGCACTTACGACGGCGGCGTTGATGCCGCTCGGCGGATTCTATTTTTTCGGAAATTCACTGACGGCGTGGTCGCTGGTGCCAATCGCGGCGCTGCTGTTCTGGCGGCACAAGGCCAACATCCGGCAGTTGTTGGACGGCAAGGAGCGCCCGATCGGGCGTTAGTGAGTCATGGCGCGGCGAGCGACCCCAGGTCCCAGCGCGGCTTGATCGAGAATGTGAAATCGTCGGCGCGCGCCGTGGGAAGCCGCAGCGCGCCGACCAGCGCAATCATCGCGCCATTGTCGGTGCAGAACGCGAGTTCGGGGAAATACACTTCGCTTCCGCGCGCCTTCGTTTCGTGTGCCAGGCGCGCGCGCAACGCGGTGTTTGCGCCTACGCCGCCCGCAACCACCAGCGTCCGCAATCCAGTCGCGTCGAGTGCCGCGATCGCCTTCGAAGCCAGCACGTCGACGATGGCGGATTGGAATTCGCGCGCGATGTCGGCCTTGCGCGATTCCGGCAGCGTCGAAGGCGATGCGTCACCGGCTTCGCGCCGCGCAAGCGTGAGCACCGCGGTCTTGAGGCCGGAAAAACTGAAATCGAGGTCGCCCGAATCGAGCATCGGACGCGGCAGTTTCACCGCGCCCGGCGCTCCGCTTTCCGCCAGCGCTGACAACGCGGGTCCGCCCGGATACGGCAAGCCCAGGAGCTTCGCGGTCTTGTCGAAGGCTTCGCCGGCCGCATCGTCCTGCGTGTCGCCAAGCAGCCGATAGCGGCCGACACCCGCGACCTCGAACAGTTGGCTGTGTCCGCCGGACACCAGCAGCGCGACGAACGGGAAGTCCGGTCGAGGATCGGATAGCAGCGGCGACAGCAGGTGACCTTCCAGATGGTGCACGCCGATCGCGGGCTTGCCGAGCGAATAGGCAAGCGCGCAAGCCACGCTGGCGCCGACCAACAATGCGCCGGCCAGCCCGGGACCACGCGTGAAGGCAATGCCGTCCAGGTCCGCGAGGCGCATTCCCGCCTCATGGAGCGCACTTGCCGCCAATGGAACGACGCGGCGCACATGGTCGCGCGACGCCAATTCCGGCACGACGCCGCCATAGGCCTGGTGCATCGCGATCTGCGAGTGCAGCGCCTGCGCCAGAAGACCGCGTTCCGTGTCGTAAACGGCCACGCCGGTTTCGTCGCAGGAGGTCTCGATGCCGAGGACGCGCATTTTGGGGAAGCGTCAGGAAAAGTGAAATCATACAGGGGGTTGCAGGTTTTCCCCCGATCAGATATAGTTATCGATTACCTATTTGATCAACAGCCAAGGAATTGCCTTCATGCCTAGCGTACGCGTCCGCGATAACGAGCCCTTCGAGGCCGCGCTTCGTCGTTTCAAGCGCACCATCGAGAAGACGGGCCTGCTGACGGAACTGCGCGCCCGCGAGTTCTACGAAAAGCCGACGGCCGAGCGCAAGCGCAAGAAGGCCGCCGCCGTGAAGCGGCATTACAAACGCATCCGCAGCCAGCAGCTGCCGCCGAAGCTGTTCTGACTTTTTGCACCATTTGATTTGCGCAAGAGGGGCGAAGCGATTCGCCCCTTTTTGTTTGGGGTACATGCCATGACACTCAAGGCCCGCATCACCGAGGACATGAAGGTCGCGATGCGCGCGAAAGAGACGGCGCGCCTGTCCACCATCCGCCTGCTGCTGGCGGCGATCAAGCAGCGCGAGGTCGACGAGCGCAAGGAGATGACGGACGCCGACGTGGCTGCAATCATCGACAAGATGGTGAAGCAGCGGCGCGATTCGATCACGCAGTTCGAGGCCGGCAAGCGGCAGGACCTGGCCGAGATCGAAAAAGCCGAGGTGACGGTCCTTCAGGCCTACATGCCGCAACAGCTGACGGAGGGCGAGATCGACGCCGCGATTCTCGACGCCATTGCGGCCGCCATTGCCAAAGGCGCCGCGGCCGGTCCTGCCGGGATGGGAAAAGTGATGGCGGAGCTCAAGGGGAAACTCGCCGGCCGCGCGGACATGACCGCCGTTTCAGCGAAGGTCAAGGCGAAGCTCGCCTAAAATGGGGCCAAGATGTGTTTAACCCAGATCCTGTATGTCGTCGTTCCCGCGAAGGCGGGAATCCAGTGTCTTTTTACGAACGACGCTGGGTCCCCGCCTTCGCGGGAACGACGTGAGTTTTGCGGAAGCTGTCACCTGTTTCGCTAATCCTCGGCAGGTCACCCAAACAATGATCCCGAACGACTTCATCCAGACGCTACTGTCGCGCGTGGACATCGTCGAGGTGATCGACCGCTTCGTGCCGCTGAAAAAAGCCGGCGCGAATTACGTTGCGTGCTGCCCGTTTCACAGCGAAAAAACGCCGTCGTTCTCGGTCAGCCCGTCCAAACAGTTCTACCACTGCTTCGGCTGCGGCGCGCATGGCACGGCCGTCGGCTTCCTGATGGAATACGGCGGCAAGGCATTTCCCGACGCGGTCGAGCAACTCGCGCGCGATGCCGGCCTCGAGGTCCCGCGCATCGAGCGTGCGGGTGACCGTGAGAAGCGCGACGAAGCGCAGGACCTGAACGAAATGCTGCTCACGGCGGCCAAGTTCTACCGGGTGCAGCTCAAGGATGCTCCGCGCGCCATCGACTATCTCAAGAGCCGCGGCCTCACCGGCGAAATCGCCGCGCGTTTCGGCATCGGCTACGCGCCCGACGCCTGGCAAGGCCTCGAAGCGGTGTTTCCGAAATACGACGCCCCGGAACTGGACGCGGCCGGCCTCGTGATCAATGGCGAAGGCGGCAAACGCTACGACCGCTTCCGGGATCGCGTCATGTTCCCCATCCACGACAGTCGCGGCCGCGTGATCGGCTTCGGTGGCCGGGTGATGGGCGCAGGCGAACCCAAGTACCTCAATTCGCCGGAAACGCCGGTGTTCTCCAAGGGCCGCGAACTTTATGGCCTTTACCTCGCGCGCAATGCCATTCGCGACGCTGGCCGGGTCGTCGTCGTCGAGGGCTACATGGATGTGGTCGCCTTGGCGCAACACGGCGTCGAATACGCCGTCGCGACACTCGGAACCGCCACCACGCCTACGCATGTGCAGAAACTGTTCCGGCTGACTGATGCCGTCGTGTTCTGCTTCGACGGCGACAACGCGGGCCGCAAGGCAGCGTGGCGCGCGCTGGAAAACACGCTGCCGGTCCTGGCGGACGGAAAAAATGCGGTGTTCCTGTTCCTGCCCGATGGCGAGGATCCGGACGATTTTGTGAGGAAGCGCGGCCGCGCGGCTTTTGAGCAGGCGCAGGAAGCCGCGGTTCCGCTGTCGGAGTTCCTGCTTGCGGAGCTTTCGGCGCGACATCCGCCGACCTCCGCCGAAGGCCGCGCCGCCCTTGTTGCGGCGGCACGCCCGCATTTGGCCGAGATCAATGCGCCGGTGCTGGCGGCGATCCTGCGCCGGCGCCTGTCCGAACTATCCGGTCTTCCGGAAGCCGAGTTACGTGGGCTGCTCAGCCTGCCTGCCTCCCCTGGAATCTCCAGCACGGCACCGCGTGCAGGGCGCGACGAAACCCGACCCGGACAACGCAGCGCCAGTTTTCGCGCCAATGTCCGTCGTCCACCGTCGCTGGCGCGGGAACTCATCCAGGGGTTGCTGCTCCAACCCGCCCTTGCGCGGTCGCTCGAGTTTCCCAGGCCGGATGACGGGACTCCGGACAGCGCGTCTCTGGTCGCGCTGGTCGACTATTGCGCGAACGCCAAGGGCGAACTTACTCCGGCGGGTGTTCTCCAATACTTTGCGGACTCGACGCACGAGACCGTGCTGGCAAGCGTGCTCGCGATGGCCGAGGACCACGGCCTGACCATGGAGCTGGCGGAAGCGCACGTCCGCGAAGGTCTCGAGCGCTGGTGGCAGCAGGCGCGCCGCAGCGGCTCCGCGGCGCCTGCGCCTCAGGCCGGTGGCCAGACCGCCGAGGAGATCCAGCGCCTGCGCCAACTCGATTTTGTCCGGCAGAAGGCCGCAGGCCCGAACCCTGAACCGACCCGGTCCGAAGACGGGTTCTAGCAGACCGAAACCGGCCTCCGGAAGGGGCCGGCTCATGGTATTATTTGAGGTTTTCCCGCTCCGGCCCCATTTATCCGGGTAACCGATACGCTGGAGCGTGGGCGCCTAGCCGTTGTGCCCCGCCAGAAGCCGTTTCCATCAAGGATGACCATGGCCAAGAAGCCCGCGAAGCCCACCCGCAAAGCGAAGCCCAAGTCGAAAGCGAAGCCAAGAACGAAGCCGCGTTCGGCCAAGCCGGCCGCGAGGACGGCCGCCAAGCACGCGAAGGCCAAGGCGAGAGCGAAGGCGAAGCGCCCGGCGAAGCCCGCTTCCCGGAAGAGCCCAAAGCGCAAACCGGCCGCGAAGAAGGCGAAACATTCAGCCAGCCGGAAGGCGTCGCCGAAGAAGCCCGCGCGCAAGCCCGCCCACAAGGTCGGCAAGAAGGTCGTCCAAAAAACCAAGGTCGCGGCCAAGCCGGCGCACAAGGGAAAGCCGGCGGCAAAGGTCGTGGCCAAGGTTTCAGGCAAAACGCTTCCGAAGAATGCCAAGCTCGTCGCGGCCAAACCGGTCGTTCCCGCCAAGGGGACGGGCAAGGCGCTGCCTGCAGGCAAGGTGTTGCCCGCCGCCAAGGGCGCCAAGCCGACTATCCCCGCCAAGGGCGCGCTCGCCGCTGGCGCCAAAGGAACGCCGGTCGCCGCCGGCAAGGGAACGCCGGTCGCCGCCGGCAAGGGCGTCGCCGCGCCTGCGCACAAGGCGACACCCGGTGAAATTGCCGCCAAGCTCGCCGGCAAGCGCGCGGAAGACGCCGCATCGCGAAAGGGCAAGAACGGCCGCCACGCCGAAATCGCGCCGAGAATCCTGACTCCGGCCGATGTCGAGGCCCGCAAGCGCCGCCTGAAGACGTTGATCGTCCTGGGCAAGGAGCGCGGCTTCCTCACGTACGCCGAAATCAACGATCACCTGCCGGACGACATCCTGGATGCCGAGCAGATCGAGGGCGTCATCTCGATGATCGGCGACATGGGGATCCAGGTCTACGACGAGGCCCCCGACGCCGAAACGCTGTTGATGTCCGAAACGCCGGCCACCGTGCCCGCGGAAGACGTCGAGGAAGAAGCCGAAGCCGCTGCGTCCACGCTCGATTCCGAATTCGGCCGCACCACCGACCCCGTCCGCATGTACATGCGCGAGATGGGCTCGGTCGAACTCCTCACGCGCGAAGGCGAAATCGAAATCGCCAAGCGGATCGAGGAGGGCCTGAAGCACATGATCATGGCGATCTCGGCGTGCCCGATGACGGTCGCGCAGATCCTCGACCTCGCCGACAAGATCAGCAAGGACGAGTTGAAGATCGACGACCTGGTCGACGGCCTGATGGACTTCCAGGAGCAACTGTCCACCATCGACGACGCCGACGAGGGAGACGCCGAGGAAGACGAGGCCGATGCCGGTGCCCTCGCGGCCGAAAATCTGGAACGGCTGAAAGTCGCTGCGCTGGAGAAATTCGCGACGATCCGCCGGCACTTCACGCGCATGCTGGTCGTGCTGCAGAAGGAAGGGCACAAGGCGCCGAAGTACGCCGACTTGCACAAGAAGATTTCCGGCGAGCTGATGCAGGTGCGCTTCGCGGCGCGCATGGTCGAGCGGCTGTGCGATTCCGTGCGCACCGAAGTCGACAACATCCGCCAGATCGAACGCAAGATCCAGGACCTGGTCGTGAACAAGGGCGGGATGCCGCGCCCGGACTTCATCAAGGCGTTCCCGACCAACGAAACCAGCCTGCGCTGGATCGACCGCGAAGTTGCCGCGCGCCACAACTACAGCGAGCAGCTCGCCAAGTACCGGCAGGCGATCGTCGAGCAGCAGCAGAAGCTCCTCGACCTGCAGGTGCGCGTGATGATCCCCTTGAAGGACCTGAAGGAGATCAACAAGCAGATGTCGACCGGCGAAGCGAAGGCCCGCAAGGCCAAGCGCGAGATGACCGAGGCCAATCTTCGCCTCGTGATCTCGATCGCCAAGAAATACACGAACCGCGGCCTGCAGTTCCTCGACCTGATCCAGGAAGGCAACATCGGCCTGATGAAGGCCGTGGACAAGTTCGAATATCGCCGCGGCTACAAGTTTTCGACGTACGCCACGTGGTGGATCCGGCAGGCGATCACGCGTTCGATCGCCGACCAGGCGCGCACCATCCGCATCCCGGTGCACATGATCGAGACGATCAACAAGATGAACCGGATCTCGCGTCAGATTTTGCAGGAGACGGGGCAGGAACCCGATCCGGCAACTTTGGCGGAAAAAATGGAGATGCCCGAGGAAAAAATCCGCAAGATCCTCAAGATCTCCAAGGAACCGATTTCGATGGAAACGCCGATCGGCGACGACGACGATTCGCACCTGGGCGACTTCATCGAAGACCAGTCG
The DNA here is from genome assembly GCA_043731765.1 of Burkholderiales bacterium. Lineage (GTDB taxonomy): Bacteria > Pseudomonadota > Gammaproteobacteria > Burkholderiales > Casimicrobiaceae > VBCG01. The sequence goes on along the minus strand of JAYTIR010000239.1, from coordinate 4,587 downwards.
ACGGTGGCGCCGTCGGATGCGGCCGTCAACGCGTCATTGCGCGATGTGTGCAAGGACATCCTCGACACGCTGACGCCGCGCGAAGCGAAAGTGCTGCGCATGCGCTTCGGCATCGAGATGAACACTGACCATACGCTGGAGGAAGTCGGCAAGCAGTTCGACGTCACGCGCGAACGCATCCGCCAGATCGAGGCGAAGGCACTGCGCAAGCTGCGCCATCCGTCGCGGAGTGAAAAGCTGCGCTCATTCCTCGAAGGCGAATAGCCCTACGCATAGCTGTGTCATACCGACCCCCGCGAAGGCGGGGGGAGGGATCTGCTGTTGCAACGTCGATGCAAAACGGCCCGGAAATCCCGGGGCGTTTTGTCTGGCGAAGCGCTTCAGTTCACAGCGAAACAGTAGAGCAGTCCCGCGCCTCCCGTGCTTATCAACGCCGGGTCGCTGCAACCCGTTGTCGGATGCGACGAGTTCCACGATGGACCTGTCGCCGGGTCGTTTCCCGAACGATCGTGGTGGCCGATCATTGCCGTGCCTTCGCCGCTCTTGGTCCAGTTGCCGCACGTCTTGTCATCGCTGCCGCCATAGGCCGTGCCGTCCATTTGCGTGCCGGTCAGGATGTCGTGCTTGTTGGGCGTGTCGCCACGGCCATTGACGACCGCTCCGGCCTCGCTCAACGCCGTTTGCTTGTTGATGTTGTTGGTGCCGTGCAACTCACCGACATCCTTGGCGACGACCACGCCCTTGGCGTTTTGCCACGGCCCCTTGCCGATGCGGTCCTTGGCGTTGACGGCAGACGCTCCACCACCGGCGGCACTGGTGCTCAAATACGCGTGCCATGTCTTGCTGCCGGCGCCAACGGCAGCGGCAAGCGACTGGCAATGCTTGTCGGCGCCCGCCAGCCCGCCGAAATCGGCACCCTTACCACCGCCAACACTCGTGACAAAAAACGTCATGGACGCCGCTTGCGCCTGCGCCCGGCCGCACAATCCCAGCGATGTCAGCACGATCGCGGCCATGATTCCGTAGAGCTTGATCTTCATTGCACTCCTCCATTGACGCGCCCTCCCCGTCACCCTGCGGGTCGTGGCGACAACCACCCAACACAACAACCGCGCATTGTATTCCAGGCGCGGGCAGGCGGCACACGCCCGGCGCAGGATTGCCGGCTCAGGCCAACGCGAGAACCGCGGTGACCTGCTCCGGCTCCTCCGGATCGTCGTGGATTTCGAATCCCAACTGCTCGGCGAATTTCAGCATCCCCGGATTGGCGCGCAACACGACGCCCTCCAAACGCTTGTATCCCTGCTTCTTCGCACAAACGATGATCCGCTCCATCAGCATCCGGCCGATGCCGCGGCCATGCCACGCGTCGGTGACGACGACCGCGAACTCGGCGCTTTCCCCGTCGTAATTGGCGATGTAGCGTGAAATGCCGACAATCCTTTCCCCCGTCGGAGACGCCGGATCGGGCGCCAGCGCGAGCAGCGCCAACTCCCGGTCGTAGTCGACCTGCGTGAAGCGGGCCAGCATCGCCGGCGTGAGTTGGTGAAGCCTGTAGAAGAAGCGGAAATAGCGCGTCTGTTCCGATAGCGACGCCACGAAATTTCGCTCCAGATCCGCGTCCTCCGGCCGAATCGGACGCAACTGGAGCCGGGTGCCGTCAGTCAGGATCAACTCCGACTCGAGGGCTGTCGGATACGGATGAATCGCCATGTGCCGGTAGCCGGGACCCGCGCGGCGCTTCGGATCGATGACCATCCGCGCGCCGACGATTTCCGCGCGATCGGCTGTGACGATGATCGGGTCGAGGGCCAATTCGCACACCCATGGCAACGCGCACACAATTCCGGAGACGCGCAGCAACAACTGGACCAGCGTTTCGGACGGCGGCACATGCCGCATCGAAGCCGCCGTGATGAGGTCACGCGCGAGTCGGTTGTTGAGCGGCGGGAGCATCACCTCGCGCGCCGAATGCGCGACCGCCATCCGTTCGCTTGCGCCGAATGCGATGACCGGTCCGAACACCGCGTCGGCGGAAATTGCGACCGCCACCTGGCTGCCTTCAAACGTGGACAGATCATGCTGCACGATCACGCGGCCACTCCAACTAGCGCGTTCCTTCGCGGAAATCGCATGGCTCAGCTCGCCGTAGGCACGCGCCAGCGCGCGTCCGCTGCGAATGCCGCCGCGCGACGGCAGCAGCGTGGGTCCTGCCGTATCGAGCGAAAGCCGCACCGGATATTTGAGTTTCCGCGCTGCGGCATGCGCCTCCGTCAGCGTATCGACGGCGATGAGAGGCGGCAGATCGATACCGAACGCCGCAAGCAGCGCGTGCGCATCCACCAGCGGCAACGGTCCGCGCCCGCGCGGCGTGGCGCGCTCGAGGATGCGTTCGGCCGTCGCAAGGTCGGGCGGCTCGGGGTTGGCCTGAGGCGGCGGGACTTCGAGCAGCCACTCCTGATTTCGGCGATACGCCGCCAGAAAGGAAAACGCTTCCACCGCATTCTCCGGCGTATAGAAATTGGCGATTCCGCCAGCATCCAGCGCGTCGTGCACGCCCTGCCGGTCGAGCGCGCCAAGCCATGAAGCCAACACGGGCTTGGTGGAGCCGCGAGCCACGGCGGCCACGGCGCGCGCCGCGTCGATGGCGGGGGTGACGGGTCGCGACACGTGCAGCGCGAGCACCGCGTCGACCAGCGGATCCGACAATATAGCCGCGACGGCGGCGGCGAGCCGCGCCGGCGGCGCATCGGCGCGCACGTCGACCGGATTGGCGCGCACGATTTCCCTGGGCAGCAGCGCATCCAGTGCCTGCACCGTCGCGGGAACGAGCGTGGCCAGCGTGACTCCGGTCGCCACGGCGCTGTCTGCGGCAAGCAGTCCCGGGCCGCGTCCATTCGAAACGATGGCGATGCGGTTGCCACCGGGGATCTTGCCCATGGCCAGAATGCGCGCAGCGGCGAACAGCTGCGCGTAGGTCCGGACGCGCACGGTGCCGGCACGCATGAGCGCGGCATCGAACACCGCATCCGGTGCAGGTGCAATCGCGTCATCGACTTCCAGACCGCGCGCCCGTTCGAGCGAGCGGCCCGCCTTCAGCACCACTACCGGCTTGATGCGCGCAGCGGCGCGCAACGCTGACAAGAACGCGCGCGCATCGCCCACCGATTCGACGTAGAGAAGGATGGAGTCGGTGACTGGATCCTGCAGCAACGCGTCGAGCAACTCACCGAAACTCACGTCGATGGCGCCACCCAACGAGATCACCGAAGAGAAGCCGATGTGCATCGGTGTGGCGAAGTCGAGCATGGCGGTGCACACCGCGCCCGACTGCGACACCAGCGCCAACCGCCCCGGCAACGTCGGGGTCGAACCGAAGGTCGCATTGAGGCCGATGTCGGTGCGAATGACGCCGAAGGCGCCGGGCCCGACCAATCGGATGTCGCGTTTCCTGGCGGCCGCCGACACATCGCGCCGCCACGCGCGTGCGCCTGCGGGGTCGGTCGCGTCGGGTGTCGACATCACGATCGCCGCGCGTACCTGCGTGCGCATGTCGTCGATGAGTCCCGGGATCGACGCAGCCGGCGCCGCGATCACGACCAGATCGACCGGCTTGCCGATCGCCGCAACGGTTGCAAACGATTTCTGTCCGAGAACCTTTCGGTGGCCGGGATTGACCGCGTAGATGTCGCCCTTGAACTCGCCGGCGCGCAGGTTTTCGAATACGCTGCGCCCAAGCGAGCCCGCCCGATCCGACGCACCTACCAGCGCGACGGATTTCGGCATCAGCAACGGATGGAGATAGTGCTGCACGGATCGAGGGCGGACGCGCGAATGGCGGAACGTGTCCGAGTCTACTTTACCCGGCAATGCGCCGAAAGCCGGAGCCTCGCATCCGGTGTTCGACACTTTTCACTAGGACACAACGGCTATAATCGTGCCTTTGGCGTGTCGCAGCCGATGCCTTCACCACCGGCCACGCGCGACACGCGCCCGCGGGCCCGTAGCTCAGTTGGTTAGAGCAGAGGACTCATAATCCTTTGGTCGCTGGTTCGAGTCCAGCCGGGCCCACTTCTTTGCGCGGCCCGGCATTCCCGCAATTGACAGGCAAGCACCCGCTACGACACCACACTCGCAATGCCCACTCCCCTGCAACGCGCGTATCGATTCTGCCTGGGCGACGGCAGCCTGACGATCGCGGTCTTCATTCTCATCGTCTTCGTGTTCGTGCTCTACTCGATGGTCGAAGTCGGCGTGATCCGGCGCTTCTGGCTCGACCTGACCTTCGCGGCCTTTCTCGCCATGGGCGCGGTGTTCGTGTTCGAACCGCGACCCATTGTGCGGCTGTTCCTCATTATCCTGGGGGCGCCGTCGTGGCCAGCCTGTTCGAGCATTTTCTTGAAAGCGCGTGGCTTTCCGCACTTCGCTCGGTGCTGACCATGCTCGCCAGTGGCCTTCTCGGAGCTCTGCTGCTGGTGCGGGTGATGCGCGATGGCCGGATGAATCTCAACTGCATCCCTACGCGCGTTCGCTCGCCACCATGGAAGCCCTCGCCGGCAACCTGTTCCTTGCCGTGCTGGTGGCGCG
>JAYTIR010000238.1:0-5494 GCA_043731765.1 Burkholderiales bacterium | reverse complement strand
CAACTCAAACCTGCATTCTTCTCGGTGACCTTTGGTGCCGGTGGTTCGACGCGCGAGGGCACGCTGGCAACGGTGCTGGAGATTCGCAACGAGGGACTTCCGGCCGCGCCGCACATCTCGTGCATCGGCGGGTCGCGCGAGGCGCTGCGCGACGTGCTGGCGCAATACCGGAGCAACGGCATCCGGCATCTCGTGGCCCTGCGCGGCGACCTCCCGTCGGGTGCGGCGGACGTGGGCGATTTTCGCTACGCAAACGAACTTGTCGCCTTCATTCGCGAGGAATCGGGCGACTGGTTCCACATCGACGTCGCGGCCTACCCGGAATATCACCCGCAGGCACGCACTTCGCACGACGACCTGGACAATTTCGAGCGCAAGGTCAAGGCGGGCGCCGACTCCGCGATCACGCAGTATTTCTTCAACCCCGATGCGTACTGGCATTTCGTGGACGCGTGCGCGGCACGTGGCGTGACCGTGCCGATCGTGGCCGGCATCATGCCGATCGGCAGCGCCAGCGGACTGGCCCGATTCTCTGACAATTGCGGCGCTGAAATTCCGCGCTGGATAAGGCGCAAACTCGAAAGCTTCGGGGACGATTCTGCGTCGGTACGCGCGTTCGGACTCGACGTCGTCACCGAGCTCTGCGCCGGCCTGATCGAGGACGGCGTTCCGGGCTTGCACTTCTACACGCTCAATTCCGCCGCGCTCACCTCCACCATCTGGCATCGCCTCGGCTTGTAACGAGACGCGGCGTAGAATCGGCCGCATGGCCAACACGCCCGATTTCATCGCGCACGTCCTCGAGCTGATGCGTCCGGCCGGGCGCGCGAGCGCGCGCGCGATGTTCGGCGGCCACGGTCTCTATCTTGACGGGCTGATGGTGGCGATCGTGGTCGAGGACGTCCTCTATCTCAAGACGGATGACGAAACGCGGCCTGCCTATGTCCAACGCGAACTCGATCCGTTCAGCTACACCACGAAGGACGGCAAAGCGTACGCGATGAGCTACCACCGGGCGCCGGACGAGGCGGTAGAAGGACCGGATGCGATGCGCGAATGGCTGCGCCCCGCGCTGGGCGCGGCGTTGCGCAATGCCCAGAAAAAACCGCGCACCGCGGCGCTGCGTCGTGCGCGCGGCCGGCCGGCCTGAGGATTTTCGACGCGCGCGCTGGCGCTACGTGGCGCGCCGGAAGGACGTGAGTTCGAGCACCGTGTTCTGGCTCCGGTGTTCGACGACAAACGTGCCCTGGTTCTTTTCCCGGTACGTCGCGAACTTGTTTTCGCGAACGCTTGCGCCGGCCGCCGGCGACCACCAGATTTCGTAATTGCAGGCGGTCGCATAGCGCCAGAACGTCTCGTCATCCAGGTGATTGAAGACGCGCAGGATGATCGCATCGAACTCCCCGGACGGAACCCTGACCTTTTCCCAGCCACGAACGGATGCATAGTTGTTGATCTGGCCGTCCTGTTGCGTGGACTCGTCGTAGTTGTCGATGAATTGATTCCAGTGAGTCCCCGGCGTCAGCGGAAACTGGTACCGCGTCAACGGCGTCTTGAACCGCCGGGTCTCGCTATCGAACAACGCGCCCTGCACGACAATGCCCGGTGCCGACAGGCGTTCGACCCGGGCGTTGTCGACGGTCTCGCCTTTTTGTGTGACCCGGATGGCTATGCCCTGCGCGTCGATGGCGATCACCTCGTGGGTTTCGTCCCACGTCACCGGAAGCCTGAAGCCGTCCCTGGCGCTGTAATCCCATCGGTCGCCTACGCGATAGACGGGCGCCGCCGCGGGCGGACCCGACTCCCCGCCGATGGACGCACAGCCCGGGAGCATTGCGCCCGAGGCGGCCAGCAAGAACGAGCGTCGATCCATGGTCATGCTCCCGATGCTGCGCCTTTTCGTAAACAGCCGGCTGTCTGCCGCCATTCCTTCCGCCGGGTGCGCGAGGCCGAGACGGGCGCATCGCCATGAATCACTCACCATCGGTGATCGCGCCTTTGCTCGCGGTCGAGACGAGCCGCATGTATTTTGCCAGGAGACCACGGGTGTACCGGGGTTTGGGCGGTTTCCAGAGCGCGCGGCGCCGCGCGATTTCGGTTTCGCTCACGTTCAACTGGAGCAACAGCCGGTGCGCGTCGATGGTGATCGAATCGCCTTCATGCACCAACGCGATCGTGCCGCCGACGTAGGCCTCGGGCGCAACGTGGCCGACCACCATGCCCCATGTGCCGCCGGAAAAACGGCCATCTGTAATGAGACCCACCGATTCGCCGAGCCCCTGTCCGATGAGCGCCGAAGTCGGTGCCAGCATTTCCTGCATGCCTGGACCGCCTTTCGGTCCTTCATAGCGAATGACGATGACGTCGCCGGCCTTGATCGCCTTGGCCATGATCGCGTCCATCACCTGGGGCTCGGAGTCGAAGACGCGAGCAGGTCCGGTGATCGACGGGTTCTTGAGGCCGGTGATCTTGGCCACGCAACCTTCGGGCGCCAGGTTGCCGCGCAGGATGGCGAGGTGCCCTTGCGGGTACATCGGCTTGCCAATCGGGCGGATGACATCCTGGTCCACGCGCGGCGCATCCGGAACCGCGGCGAGTTCCTCCGCCATCGTGCGGCCGGTGATGGTCATGCAGTCGCCATGAAGCAGGCCCGCGTTGAGCAGGACCTTGAGCACCTGCGGCACGCCTCCGGCCCGGTGGAAATCGACCGCGACGTATTTTCCGGAGGGCTTCAGATCGCACAACACCGGCACCCGCTTGCGAATGCGTTCGAAGTCGTCGATCGTCAATTCGACCTCGGCAGCCGAGGCGATGGCCAGGAAATGCAACACGGCGTTGGTGGAGCCGCCCGTCGCCATTACCAGCGAGATGGCGTTCTCAATGGAGTTGCGGGTGATGATGTCGCGCGGCTTGAGGTCATTCTTGACCGCCTCGACCAGTACACGCGCGGACTGCGCGGCCGAGTCGGCCTTTTCCGGATCGGGCGAGGCCATCTGCGACGAACCCAACAGGCTCACTCCGAGTGCCTCGAACGCCGAGGACATCGTGTTGGCGGTGAACATCCCGCCACAGGCACCCACGCTCGGGCAGGCGTTCTTCTCGATGCCGTCGAAGTCTTCCCGAGCCATATTGCCCGCGGCAAAGGCGCCGACCGCCTCGAACGACGACACGATCGTCAGCGCCTTGCCCTTCCACTGCCCCGGTTTGATCGTGCCGGCATACACGTAGATGCCGGGCACGTTCATCCGCGCCATGGCGATCACGCCACCGGGCATGTTCTTGTCGCAGCCGCCGACGACGAGCACCCCGTCCATGCACTGGCCGTTGACCGATGTCTCGATGGCGTCGGCGATCACTTCGCGCGAAACGAGCGAGTACTTCATTCCTTCGGTGCCCATGCCGATGCCGTCGGTCACGGTCGGCACGCCGAACACCTGCGGCATTGCGCCGGCTTCCTTCAACGCGGCCATCGCGCGGTCGACCAGCGGCTGGATGCCCGCATTGCACGGGTTCATCGTGCTGTGGCCGTTGGCCACGCCGACGATCGGTTTCTCGAAATCGCCGTCGCCGAACCCGACGGCGCGCAGCATGGCGCGATTGGGAGAGCGGGCGACGCCCTGCGTGATGAGTCTGGACCGGCGGTTGAACGACATTCGGGTATCCTCGGACGAAACGCGGGTGCAGTCGCGCTTTGTATAATCCCCCGATTCTAGCGCAGCCCTCGCGTGCGCCCGTCCCTAACCACTAGCCGCGATACGCCGCCCGATGCTGGTTCACCCGAACTTCGATCCCGTCGCGTTCCAGATCGGTCCCGTGGCCGTGCGCTGGTACGGTCTCATGTACCTTTTGGCGTTCGTGCTTTTCATATGGGTCGGGAAGGTCCGCGCGCGCCGCAATCTGCTGACGGGCTGGCATCCGCGCGACGTCGACGACATGCTCTTCTACGGCGTGTTCGGCGTAATTCTCGGCGGGCGACTGGGCTACGTGTTGTTCTACAAGCCGATGTATTACCTGCAGCATCCGTTGGAGATCTTCCAGGTCTGGGCCGGAGGAATGAGCTTTCACGGCGGGTTCCTCGGCGTTTTGATCGCGCTGTGGTTCTTCTCGCGTTCGCGCGGCAAGCGCTGGCTCGACGTCACCGATTTCGTAGCACCCTTGGTGCCGCTGGGGCTGGCCGCGGGCCGGCTGGGCAACTTCATCAATGGCGAGCTGGTCGGCCGCGCGACAGACCTTCCCTGGGCAATGGTATTTCCGCAGGTCGACGCCATTCCGCGACACCCCTCGCAGCTCTATCAATTCGGACTGGAAGGGCTGCTGCTCTTTGCGTTGCTGTGGTGGTACGCCGGACGGCAGCGGCCGATGGGCGCTGTGTCCGGGATGTTCCTTGTCGGGTATGGCGGGTTGCGCTTCCTGGCGGAGTTCGCCCGCGAACCGGACAGCTTCCTGGGCTTCCTGACCGGCGGATTGACGATGGGGCAGTGGCTGTCGCTGCCGATGTTCGTCGCCGGGATACTCATGATGTTGATGGCCTACCGGCGGGCCGGAAAGGCGCAGCCGACGATCATGGATCGGAGGAAATGAAAACCGGCGCGTGGCGCAACCCCGCAACCGCGCTCATGTCTCAATCGATGCGGCGGTAATCTCCGTCGATGGCATCGAAATCGCGGTGGCGCGGCCAACGGCCCGCGCCCGCCGTGAGCGGCTCGAACGACCGGCCCACGTTGAGTGGAAGCGCCAACAGCACCAGCGCCACGATGTCGCTGGCGATGCCGGGCAACATCAGCAGCAGACCGGCGAGCACACGGCGTCCGCTGTCGAGCAGGCCGCGCAGTACCGGTTGTTCACCATGCAGGGCCGCAACGGTCTTCATCCGGAATTCATTGCGCTCGCTATTGAGGAGCAATGCGCCTGCAAGAAAAGATCCGCCAAGCCAGATCCAGAGTGGAATGCCGCTCCAGCGCGCAACGCGCGTGGTGAGGTAAAGGTCGGCCAGCGGGAATGCCAGTACAATCGTGAGCACGATGAAGCGCATGGAACCTCCTTGGCCGCAACCGCCATTCTGGTGCTGACCCACTTCCCGGATCGCGATGCCGCCCTGAGGCTGGCGCGGGTACTCGTGACCGGAAGGCTGGCTGCCTGTGTGAATGTCGGTGCGCCCGTGGAATCAATGTATCACTGGCGGGGGCAAATCGAAACTGCACGCGAGGTCCCGGTGACGATCAAGACCCGGGCTGCGTTGTATCCGCGCGTCGAATCCGCCATCCGCGCCAACCACCCTTTCGAACTTCCGGAAATCGTTGCTGTCCCCTTGACTGATGGACTGCGCCCTTATCTCGACTGGCTCGCCGCGGAAACCGATGCACCCTGAGTCCGCGTCCGGACGCCGGGTCGGCGCAATCCTGGCAGCGTTGCTGTGCGTCTGCCCGTTGGCCGTGCACGCGGCGGGCGTCGATCTGCTGCCCCCAGAGCAAGCTTTCCGATACTCCGCGCGCGC
>JAYTIR010000237.1:0-3695 GCA_043731765.1 Burkholderiales bacterium | reverse complement strand
TCCTTGTCAAAACCAGGCTGCGGGGCGGGGTAAGTAGGGTCAGACTCGACTTTTCATGACCCGATGTGCCGGCCTCGACCCCTGGCGGGAAAGTCGAGTCTGACCCTACTTTCGTGATCATCGAATTCCTCAAGCCAACGATCGGCGCGGACATGGCTGCGGTTGACCGCGTCATGCGCGAGTCCCTTGCCTCCGACGTCGTGCTCATCCGGCAGGTCGCCGAATACATCGTCGCCGGTGGCGGCAAGCGGCTGCGCCCCGCCCTGTTGCTCCTGACCGCGGGCGCGACCGGGTATCGCGGGCAGGATCATCACGTTCTCGCCGCCGTGATCGAAATGATCCACACCGCCACGCTGTTGCACGACGACGTCGTCGACGAATCCGATTTGCGGCGCGGCCACGCCACCGCCAACGCCCAGTTCGGCAACGCGGCGTCCGTGCTGGTCGGCGACTTCCTGTATTCGCGCGCGTTCCAGATGATGGTGGGACAGGACCGGATGCGTGTGCTGCAGATCCTGTCGGACGCGACCAACGTCATTGCCGAAGGTGAAGTGCTGCAACTCATGAACGCCGGCAACACGGACCTCACCGAACACGCGTACCTCGAAGTGATCCAGCGCAAGACGGCCAAATTGTTCGAGGCGGCCGCGCGGTTGGGCGCGGTGCTGGGCGAGGCTCTTCCCGAACGCGAAGACGCCTTGGCCCGCTACGGCATGCATCTGGGTACGGCATTCCAGTTGGTCGATGACGTACTCGACTATTCCGGCACGGCGGAATCCATCGGCAAGAACCTGGGCGATGATCTGGCCGAGGGCAAAATGACCCTGCCGCTGATTCGCGCGATGACGACGGGCAACGCCACGGATGCGGCATTGATCCGGCATGCGATCAGCGGGGGCGGACTCACCGATTTTGCGCCGGTGGTCGCGGCGCTGGAACGCACCGGCGCGCTGGCCTACGCCAAGACCTGTGCCGAAGACGAGGTTCGGCGCGCTGCCGAATGCCTGACCGGACTTCCGGATTCTGCGTACAGGCAAAAGCTGCTAGAATTGACGACCTACGCGGCACAAAGAACGTATTGATATCAGTACCGTTCATGGTTGTGGCGTGAATGCAATGCGGCCCGGGTTTCGCGGAAGATCCTGCCTCACTTCCCGTCGCGAAACTTTCCGCCAGTGACAATTCGGGGTGTAGCTTAGCCTGGTAGAGCGCTACGTTCGGGACGTAGAGGCCGGAGGTTCAAATCCTCTCACCCCGACCATAAAAATTTCCGCTTGGCTAGAGTTTCCCCGGAAAGTGACATGCGGCCCAATGGCCGGGACGGTACTCAGTCAATGGCGGAATCTCGCTTGAGCAGCGGTCAGCGGCGATCGGGCAACGCGTACGAAAGCGGCAGCCGCTCGGCAGGTCGATCGCGCTGGGCGGCTCGCCGATCAGGCGCAATCGCTCACGTTTTCGCTCGACCGCAGCATCGGGGATAGGCGCGGAGGAGATCAGCGATTTGGTATAGGGATGCAGCGGCGACTCGAACAAGGCACTGGCCGGCGCCACCTCCATCACTTTGCCCAGATAGAGCACGACGATCCGGTCGGACACGTGGCGCACCACCGCCAGGTCGTGGGCGATGAACAGGTAGGTCAGCGCGAAGCGACGCTGCAGGTCGATCAAAAGGTTGATGATCTGGGCCTGGATGTTGACGTCCAGCGCGGAGATCGGCTCGTCGGCGACGATGAACTCGGGACTGACCGCCAAGGCGCGCGCGATCGATATGCGTTGACGCTGACCGCCGGAGAATTCGTGCGGGAAACGCTCGGCCGCCTGTGCCGACAGACCCACCACGTCCAGCAGCTCGCGCACGCGCACCGCCGTTCCTGCAGGGTCCTGGGTCATGCCGTGGAATCGCAGCGGCCCGCCCAGAATCTGGCCGACCGTCATGCGCGGGTTGAGCGAAGCATAGGGATCCTGGAAGATCATCTGCAATCGCCGGCGCAGCGGGCGGATGGTCGCCGAATTGGCATGCGTGATGTCGACGCCGCCGAACGCGATTGTGCCGGCCGTCGGTTCGTGCAGACGAACGATCAAGCGGCCCAACGTGGATTTCCCGCAACCCGATTCCCCGACCAGCCCGACCGTTTCGCCCTTGAACACCATCAGGTCGACCCCGTCGACCGCGTGCAGCACGCGCGGTGCGCCAAAGAGCGACGTCTTCGGAAGACGGAAGTGCTTCTTCACGTCGTGCAGTTCCAGAAGGACTTCGCCACGCGTCGCGCTTGCCGCCTCGGCGACGGCATACGAAACGGCGGAGCGCGCCAAGGCTCGTGGCTGTGCCGCCGATGGCGCAGCGATGCCGCCGACCACGGGCAAGACGCCGCCGGCCTGGGTCACCCAGCAGCGCGCAGCGCGGCCGTCTTCCGACTCCGTAAGCAGAGGATGCTTCGCGCAGGCTTCGATCGCGAAGGGACAGCGCGCGCGGAAGCGGCATCCCGTGGGCCAATCGGCGGGGTCTGGCGGCATCCCCTCGATCGTGATCAGCTTCTTTTTGCCATGCGCATGGCGATCCAGCCGCGGCACGGCGTTCAGCAGTGCCCAGGTATAGGGGTGCTTCGGGTCGGCCAGCAACTTCTCCGCCGGCCCCTGCTCCACCACCTCGCCTGCATACATCACGACGATGCGCGAACAGATATTGGCGATGACGCCCAGATCGTGGCTGATCAGGATGATCGCCGTGCCGAAATCCGCGTTCAGCTCGCGCAACAGGTCGAGGATCTGCGCCTGGATCGTGACGTCGAGCGCCGTGGTCGGCTCGTCGGCGATCAGCAGCACGGGCTCGTTGCTGAATCCCATCGCCAGCATGACGCGCTGGCGCATGCCGCCTGAGAATTGGTGCGGATAGGAGTCGACTGCGCGCTTCGGTGCATTGATGCCCATGCGCCCGAGCAAGTCGACGGCCCGCGCCAGCGCCGCTTTGGGCGTGAAGCGCCCGTGCGTCACCATGGTCTCGACGAGTTGCCGGGCGATCTTCAGCACCGGGTTCAGCGAGGTCATCGGGTCCTGGAACACCATCGCGACTTCGCCGCCGCGCAATTTGCGCAGCGCGCCGCCTTCCAAGGTCATGACGTCGCGCCCGCGAAAGTCGATTCGGCCCGACACGATTCGTCCGGGCTCCTCGATCAGCCGAATGACCGATTTGGCAGTGACGCTCTTGCCGGATCCGGACTCGCCGACGATGCCCAATGTTTCGCCGCTGTGGACGTGGAAGCTGACACCATCGACCGCGCGAATCACGCCATGGTCGGCGTAGAAAAAGGTGCGCAAATCCTCGACCGACAGGATCGGCGGCTCCTTCATCGCGATGTCAGTCCCGAAGGGCCGCCCCAAGGGACTGCCTGCTCCCCCTCGGGGGGCAGCGAGCGTGGGGGCCGTTTCATCTAGCGACGCCTCGCGTGCGGGTCGAGCCAGTCGCGAATGCCGTCGCCGACGAAATTGAAAGCCATCACCACACTGAGGATCGCCAGGCCCGGGAAGGTCGCAACCCACCATTGCTGCACCAATTCGCGCCCCTCGGCGACCATGGCGCCCCATTCCGGTGTCGGCGGCACGACACCGAGGCCAAGGAAGCTCAGGCCCGCGAATACGAGAATGGCATTTCCCAGATCGAGCGTGACCATGACGATCAGCGGCCCCACGGCGTTCGG
>JAYTIR010000236.1:0-10214 GCA_043731765.1 Burkholderiales bacterium | reverse complement strand
GCGTTCGAGACCGTCCCTGCCAGCGAGCGCATGTACAACTTGATGAACCACGAACTGATCCACGTGGTGCAAAGCGACATTGCGTCCGAGGAGGACCGGCGTTGGCGGCGAATCTTCCTCGGCAAGGTCGCTGCCGATGGGCGGAACCCGGAATCGATCGTCTATAGCTACCTCACGATGCCGCGCTTCACGACGCCGCGCTGGTACGCGGAAGGTAGCGCCGTTTTCTTCGAGACCTGGATGGGCGGCGGGCTGGGACGCGCGCAGGGCGGCTACGACGAGATGGTTTTCCGGGCGATGGTGAAGGACGACGCCCAATTCTACGATCCATTGGGGCTCGCATCGCGCGGCACCAAGGTCGATTTCCAGACCGAGGCGAATGCCTATCTCTACGGCACCCGCTTCTTCGCCTGGCTCGCGTACACCTATTCACCGGAAAAGACCGTCGCCTGGCTCAGGCGCGACGAAGGGAGCAAACGCTACTACACCGACCAGTTCGAGCAGGTGTTCGGACTTTCGCTCGACCAGGCCTGGCAGGACTGGATCGGGTTCGAGCATGAGTTCCAGCGCCGGAACCTCGCCGAAGTACGCAAGTTTCCTATCACCCCGTACCGCAATCTTGCCGGAAGCGCGGTGGGTTCCATATCGCGCATGTACTACGACGAAGCGACCGGGATCGTTTATGCCGCATTTCGATATCCCGGGTTCGTCGAGCACGTGGGCGCCTTGAACACGCGGGACGGGGGCTTCAGGCGACTCGTGGACATCAAGGGTGCCCAACACTACAAGGTTACCTCGTTTGCCTACGACTCAGGCAGCGGTACCGCCTTTTATACGAACAACAACTATGGTTTGCGGGACCTGATGGCCGTGGACGTGCGGACCGGCCAGGAACGGATGCTGATCGAGCACGGGCGGATCGGCGAGATCGTCGTCAACCCGGTCGACCATTCGCTGCTGGGCGTGCGCCACGAGAATGGCCTGGCGACACTGGTCCGCATTCCGCAACCGTACGACACCTGGGACAAGGTCTACACGTTTCCCTATGGCGTCCTCCCTCACGACCTCGACATCGCGCCCGACGGGCGCCTTCTCTCCAGCTCCGTAGGGGAGGTCAACGGCGACCATTTCCTGCGCGTGTGGGAACTCCAGAAGGTTCTGAACGGGGACCTGAAACCGCTCTCCGAGTTCCGTTTCGGGCAGTCCGTCCCGGAGAGCTTCGTGTTTTCGCGCGACGGACGCTACCTCTACGGCAGCAGCTATTACACAGGCGTGTCCAACATTTTCCGTTACGAAGTCGCAACGGGCGCGGTCGAAGCCGTTTCGAACGCGGAAACCGGTTTCTTCCGCCCGGCGCCGCTCGCCGATGGGCGGATGGTCGTGCTCAACTACACGGGGGCGGGATTCGTTCCGGCGATCATCCAGCCACGCCCGATCCAGGACGTCAGCGCGATCAAGTTTCTGGGTACCGAGCTCGCCGAGAAGCATCCCGTCGTGAAAACGTGGCAGGTGCCGCCTCCGAGCACGGTCGATGATGAAAAGCTGGTCACGCATGAGGGCCCATACGTGCCGCTGCGCAGCCTCGAGCTCGCAAACGCCTTTCCGGTGCTGCAGGGCTACAAGAACACGGCCGGGATCGGTTACCACCTCAACATTGAAGATCCGCTTCAGTTCGCGAGCTTGGGCATCACCGCGGCCTATACGCCGGGCGGCAATCTCCCCGGCGACCAGCTCGGCCATGTGGACATAGCCGGCCGCTATCGGTTCTGGCGAGCCGCCCTGTCGTGGAACAGGTCGGACTTTTACGACCTGTTCGGTCCCACCAAGCGCAGCCGGAAAGGCTACGCCGCCAAGCTCGGCTATGACTGGTCGCTGATCTACGACGAGCCGCGGAAGCTGGACCTCATTTTTGATCTCGCGTACTACGACCAAATCGACACGCTGCCGACTGCCCAGAATGTCGAGACCAACTTCACCCGACTCGTCACCGGTGAGATCGGACTCCACTACACTGATCTGCAACGCTCGCTCGGCGCGGTCGACGACGAGAAGGGCATCGAGGGGAAATTGATCTTCAAGGGGAGTCGCGTGAACGGCGAGATCACCCCGCAACTTTGGGGCAATCTTGATTTCGGCATCCCGCTGCCTCTGCCGCACTCGTCGTTGTGGCTGCGGACGGCGGCCGGCGCGGCCGATGGCTCGCACAATGAGACCGTGGCCAATTTCTACTTCGGCGGCTTCGGCAATAACTACGTCGACGACAAATCGATCAAGCGTTACCACGAGTACAACTCAATGCCAGGGTTCAGGATCGACGAGATCAGCGGACTCAATTTCGTGAAGGAACTCGTGGAATGGAACGTGCCACCGGTCGTCTTCGAATCCGCGGGCACCCCGGGGTTGTATCTGAACTGGTTGCGAACCTCTGTATTTGCCGCCGGCCTGTGGACGGAACCGACGAACGCCTCGCTGCGCAAGGAGTACGCGAGTGTGGGCGCGCAGGTGGATTTGCGCTTTAGCGTCCTGCACTGGTACGGCATGACGCTGTCGGCTGGTTACGCGGCCGGCTTCCAGGGCTCCAGGCGCGCGGGCACTGAGTGGATGATCTCGCTCAAGATCCTGTGAGCGTGACGTTCCTGCGTCATGTCGTTTGACTTCCTGCTACCGGCGTTGGTGGGCCTGCTGCCGGTCCTCGCGTTCCTGGGCGCGCTGCTCTACCTCGACAGCTACAAATTGGTGAACCTGCCCGCGGTCATCGCCATCGTTATCTGCGGCGCGATGGTGGCAGGCATCAGTTACGAAGCGAACGCCTTCGTGCTCGATCTGGTCAAGATCGACCTCCTGCACTTCTCACGCTATGTCGCCCCGGTCACCGAGGAGTTGCTGAAGGGCCTCGTGATCGTCGCCCTGATCCGCACGCACCGCATCGGCTTCCTCGTGGATGCGGCGATCTTCGGCTTTGCCGTCGGCACCGGTTTCGCGATGGTCGAGAATCTCTATTTTCTGCGGCTTTTTCCGGATGCCGGCATGGGAACGTGGATCATTCGCGGCTTCGGTACCGCGATCATGCACGGAGGCGCCACCGCGATCTTCGCTGTCATGGGTCTCGCCATGATGGAGCGGGCGAAGCGGACAAACCTCGCCGATCTGTTCCCCGGTTTCGCGCTCGCCGTGGCGATTCACTCCGGGTACAACCACTTGTCGCATTCGCCGACGATCGCCACGCTGGCCGTTCTCGTGGTGTTGCCGCCGTTGCTCCTCGCGGTGTTCCATCGCAGCGAAAAGGCGGTGGGAAACTGGCTCGGGCAGGGCTTCGATGCGGACACGGAAATGCTCGAGCTTATCAACTCCGGTCAACTGTCCGATTCGCCGGTGGGCCAGTACCTGCACACGATGAAGGACAAATTCCACGGACCGGTGGTCGCGGACCTGCTCTGCTATCTGCGGATCTACACGGAACTTGCTCTGCACGCGAAGGGCATCCTGATGATGCGCGAGAACGGCTTCAACGTCGACGTGGACGAGGCGACCAAGGCCAAATTCACCGAGATGCGTTACCTCGAGTCAAGCATCGGCAAGACCGGCCTGCTGGCGATCCAGCCGATGTGCCACATGAGCCACAAGGACCTGTGGCAACTCTACATGCTGGGGAAATGAGCGATTGACCCGCACGACCGAACCCTGAATACTCACGTTCGTGTTATTGAAATGCCTGTCCGTCGCCAAAGCTTCCTCATGCTTTCGGCAAGAAGCTTTCTTTCGGCGGCATCAAGGAGCAGGACCATCCGCACGCTGACGCAAGGAGTGTCAATGACTCGACATCGAATGGCCTGCATCGCACTCGGGGGATCGTTGCTGATCGCGATCTGGGCTGCCGCCCCACTGCCTGCCGCCGGCGCGACCTATGACGATGCCGCCACCGCCCGAAGCCTCGCCGATATGCTGCGCGCCGGCCGCACCGTGGTATCCAACAACCAGGCGCGGATCAACGATCCGGCGCTCGGGGACAAGGGCCTGACCGGCGCGATTTTTCTCCAGCAGACCCTGAAGATCTACCATACGAACACCGGAGCCGACCCCGCGGCTATCGATCCGAATTCGCGGCTGGGGCGGCTCTTGCGGGCGCAGATGGACGCGATCGTCGAGGTCGTTGACGCCCACCAGGCGAGGCTCAACGCCCCGGGGGTCGGTTTCAAGGCGTTCATCCCGGCTTATTTCGCGCGGATGGTGAACGAGAGCTTCGAAAAGCGCGCCAAGGGCGAGGCGATCGTCAAGGTCACCGCGCCCGAGTACCTTGTGCGCAATCGCAAGGCGCGACCGGACGTATGGGAGAAAGACGTCATCAAGGACAAGCTGCTTGCGGCGGATTGGCACCGCGGGCAGGCGTATTCGGCTTTCGTCACTGTCGGCGGGCGTCAGGCGTTCCGCATGATGATGCCGGAGTACTACGCGGCGTCGTGTCTCAGTTGCCACGGCTCGCCGAAGGGTGATACCGACATCACCGGCTTTCCAAAGGAAGGCGGCAAGGAGGGGGATCTCGGTGCCGTCATCAGTATCGTCCTCTACAAGTAGGGCCGCAGGCGGCGGCGCGTCGCGCCGAACGGCGGCCGGACGATGATGTCCCGCCTGAGCATCCGCGCGCGGATCCTCGCGCTGGCGGGCGTGCTGCTCTGCGTTGTGGTCGGGACGAACGTCTACCTGACGCACAAGCTCGCCGAGAGTGCGACCGCGGTGATGGAGGCGGGCGAGCTGAGCCGCACCATCGACGCGGCGAACGGCGCGCGGATCGCCTTCGGCGAGATGCGCTACTGGCTCACCGATCTCGCGGTCAGCCTGCTCACCCCCTCAGAGCGCAACGCCGCCGCCGCCCGCGAACGCATGGATCGCTTCCTCGACGCGCTCGGCGACCGCACGCCGGGACTCGTCGCCGAGCTGCGCGCCGAGCGTGTCGCCTTCGAGAAATTCGCCAACGAGGCGGTCGACGAGTACACCGCCGATCGCCGCATCATGGGCAACCGGCTGCTGGCGCAGGCGCGCGAGCGCAGCGTCAAGGTCGACGACCTACTCGCGGCACTCATCACCAAGCTGAACGACGAGGTGAGCACGAGGCGCGAGCGCGTTGTCGCCGAGGTCGCCCTCGCGTCGCGGCTGACACTCTATATCGACCTCGCCGCCGTGCTGGCCACGATCCTGCTGACCATCGTCATCCTGCACTCGATCGTGCCGCGCCTGCGCCGGCTGATCGACGCGATCGACGGGTTGGTGGCCGGCGATCTCACTGTCGAGATTCCACCGCCCGCGTCCGACGAGATCGGCGCCATGGCGCGGACGCTGGCGCTGTTCCGCGGGAGCCTCGAGGAGCGCAACCGTCTCGCTTTCGAAAGCGAGCAGCAGCGCAAGACCATCCAGGCGGCGATTGCGACAATCTCGGAGGGCTTCGTGCTCTACGGTCCCGACGACAGGATCGTCCTGTGCAACGAGCAGTTCCGCAATATCTACCCGGGGCTCGCCGACATCGTGCATCCCGGCACTAGCTTCCGCGACATCATCGACGCCGTCGTCGCGCGCAAGCTCATCGACCTGGGCGAGACCAGTGCTGCGCGTTGGATTGCCGATCGCGTCGCGCGCCATGCGGCGCCGGCAGACTCGGCGGAATACAGCTACGGCGGCCGCTGGGTGCGCATCAGCGAGCGGCGCACGCACGACGGTGGCACGGTCGCCGTTTATTCCGACATCACCGAGCTCAAGCTGCGCAACATCGACCTCGAGCAGGCGCGCGAGCAGGCCGACGCGGCGAACCGCACCAAGAGCCAGTTCCTCGCCAACATGAGCCACGAACTGCGCACGCCCCTTAACGCGATCATCGGCTACGCCGAAATCCTGCAGGACGACGCGGGCGACTCCGGCCGGGAGGAGTCGATCCCGGACCTGAACAAGATCGAGGCGGCGGGGCGGCATCTCCTCGGACTCATCAATGACATCCTCGATCTGTCGAAGATCGAGGCCGGCCGGATGGACGTGTTCATCGAGGACGTCGCGATCGCCGCCCTGGTCGACGAGGTCCGCGCCATTGCCGAACCGCTCGCGGCGAAGAACGGCAATCGCTTCGAGGTAGACGCGCCCACGGAATTCATCTCGTTCCGGACCGACCGCACGAAGTTGAAGCAGAGCCTTCTAAACCTGCTGAGCAACGCCGGCAAGTTCACCAAGGACGGCCTCCTGACGCTCACCATCGGGCGCATCGTTGCCGACGGCCGGCCGATGGTCCGATTCGCGGTCAGCGACACCGGCATCGGCATGGACCCGGAACAGATGGGCCGGCTCTTCCAGGCCTTCAGCCAGGCCGACGCGTCGACGACGAAGAAATACGGCGGCACCGGGCTTGGACTCGCCATCACGCGCCATTTCTGCTTGCTGGTCGGCGGTGACGTGACGGCGACGAGCCGGCCCGGCGAGGGCTCCACCTTCGAGATCATCCTGCCGGAACAGCCGAACGTCGCGTCCGATGCCGCCCCCGCCGCGGTACCTAAAGTCAGCGGTGCTGTGAATGGCGCCATCACCGTACTCATCGTCGACGACGATCCGACCGCGCACAACCTCCTGACCGCCAACCTTGCGCGCGAGGGCTACCGCCTCGTTCATGCGAGCAACGGCGAGGAGGCGCTTGCGCTCGCGCGCGAGTTCCGTCCCGACGCGGTTACCCTCGACGTGATCATGCCGAAAATCGACGGCTGGTCCGTACTGACCGCGCTCAAGGCAGATCCCGAGCTTTGCGACATTCCGGTGGTGATGGTGACGATGCTGCCCGATCGCGGCATGGGCCTGTCACTTGGCGCTGACGAATTCGTGACCAAGCCCATCAACCGCGCGCGGCTCGCCGCCCTGCTGCGCCGCCTGGTGCGGCGCGCCGGCACCGTGCTCCTGGTCGAGGACGATCCGGTATCGCGCACGATTGTCCGGCATGCGGTCGAGAAGCTCGGGCTGACGGCCGTCGAGGCCGAGGACGGCCGGGTCGCGCTCGACTGGCTCGAGCGCCATCCCGTGCCGGACATCGTGCTGCTCGATCTGGTGATGCCGGAAATCGACGGCTTCGCGTTTCTCGACGCCTTCCGGGAACGCGAGGCGTGGCGCGAGGTTCCGGTCATCGTCCTGACGGCGAAGAAGCTTAGCGCGGAGGAACGCGACCGACTGACGGGGCGGACCCGGCAGATTATCGCCAAGAGCGGCACGATCGACGGCGACGTCGCTACGGCGGTGCGCGAGGCGGTGCGGCGGCACCGGATCCCGGCGCCCTTGATCGCCAGCAATTGACGAAGGGCAGCGGGCATGTCATGAGGAAGCAATGACGAAACTTTTGCTAGTCGAGGACAACGAGATGAATCGGGATATGTTGTCCCGCCGCCTCCAGCGCAAGGGCTTCGACGTCGTCATCGCCGTCGACGGCGAGGAGGCCGTCAAGGTCGCGACCGCCGACCTGCCGGATCTCGTACTGATGGACATGAGCCTGCCGGTGATCGACGGTTGGGAAGCCACGCGGCGCATCAAGGCCGCCGCGCCGACCGCGCACATCCCGATCATCGCGCTGACGGCGCACGCGATGGCCGGGGATCGCGACAAGGCGATCGCGGCCGGCTGCGACGACTACGACACCAAGCCGATCGAGTTCGCGCGCCTCGTCGGCAAGATCGAGGCGCTGCTCGGCCAGGCGACCCAGTCGTAGGGCGCGATGAGCGATCCTGGCGCATCATCGCCACCGCCGCGCGCCGAGCGCGCGCTGATCGCGTTCGTTCGCCAGGAGTTCGACGCGCCGGTCGCGGCGATCATCGGTTTCGCCGAGATCCTGCTCGAAGACGCGCGCAGGAACGACCTCACCACCATCGTCCCCGACCTGGAGAAGATCCGCGACGCCGGGCTCGCTCTGCAAACGATGGTCGGCGGGCTCCTCGATGCCGGGCACGCGGGCGCCGGGGCCGGTCTCGACGCGCCGGGCCGGCACGACCAGCTGCGCCACGACCTGCGCACGCCGCTCAACGCGGTCAAGGGCTACGGCGAGATGGTGATGGAGGAGGCGCGAGACGGCGGCCACGATGCGCTCGGCCACGACGTCCGGAAGCTGCTACAGGCCGCCGATCAGATGCTCTCGCAGATCGACGCGATGATCGACCTCTCCGCCGGGCTGGGCGCGCCCGAAGGTGGCGCGGCGGTCCCGGCAAGCGCGAGTTCGCACCACATCGTGGACCAGATCATGGGGTCGATCCAGCCACTCTCGACGTGGGAACGCGAAGGGAATGCGGTGGCGAGCCGGATCCTCGTCGTCGACGACACCGCCGCGAACCGCGACCTGCTCACCCGCCGGCTCTCGCGTGAAGGCCATCTGGTCGAAGCCGTTGCGGACGGACGATCGGCGCTGCAGCAGATCGCGCGCGACCATTTCGATCTCGTGCTCCTCGACCTGATGATGCCGGACATGAACGGCTTCGAGGTGCTCTGCCGCATCAAGGCCGATCCGGCGCTGCGCGACGTGCCGGTGATCATGATCTCGGCACTGGACGAGATCGACAGCATCGTCCGCTGCATCGAGGCAGGCGCCGAGGACTACCTGCCCAAGCCGTTCAATCCGGTGCTGCTGCGCGCGCGCATCAACGCCGCGCTTGAGAAGAAGCGCCTGCGCGACCGCGAGCGCGCCTTCACGCGGCAGCTGCAGACGGAGAAGGACAAGTCCGAGGTGCTTCTACTCAACATCCTGCCGAAGTCGGTCGTTGCGCGCATGCGGCAGGGCGAAACGGCGATCGCCGACCGCTTCACCGAGGTCACGATCCTGTTCTCGGACCTCGTCGGCTTCACCCGCCTCGCGAGCGCGATGCCGCCAGCACAGGTCGTCGAGCTGCTCAACCACCTGTTCACCGAATTCGACCGGCTTGCCTTCGAGCGCGGGCTCGAAAAAATCAAGACGATCGGCGATGCCTACATGGTGGCGGGCGGCCTGCCTGAACCGCGCGACGACCACGCCGTCGCGGTCGCCGACATGTCACTGCACATGCTCGACGTCGTGGCCGCGGCGGGCGCGACGCGCGAACTGCCGCTGCAAGTCCGGATCGGTGTTCATTCCGGCGCCGCCGTCGCCGGGATCATCGGTAAGCACAAGTTCATCTATGACGTCTGGGGCGACACCGTGAATACCGCGAACCGCATGGAAAGTCACGGCGTGCCCAACCGCGTCCAGATCTCGGCGGCCACGTTTCACCGCGTGCGCGACGTCTTCCGCTGCGAACCGCGCGGTCCGCAGGAGGTCAAGGGCAAGGGCATGATGGAAACGTATTTCCTTGAGAGCCGCCTGCCGCCTGGCTAGGCCTCGCAGCGATGCGAGGCCCTGTTTTTTTGTGGTAGCGAGCGAGGGACTCGAACCCCCGACCAAAGGATTATGATTCCTCTGCTCTAACCAGCTGAGCTAGCTCGCCACAGCCTTAAATTATCGCAGAATCCGCGACTTGCGTCCAGATCGGTGATCGTGTGTTCGCATGCTTCTAGAGCCCTGTCGCACTCCGGATCAGTGCGAAATAGAGTCGATAAGGCAGGAGTTGCAGGAACTTCAACTGCCGCGTGAACGCGCGCGGAAAGTGAATTTCGAATTTTCCCGCACGCAATCCCGCCACGATTTCCTGTGCCGCCTCCTCCGCGGAGATGAGATGCGGCATCGTGAACTCGTTCTTGTCGGTGAGCGGCGTGCGCACGAATCCCGGCATGATCAGATAGACGCCGAGCCCCTTCGGATGCAGATCGAGATAGAGCGTCTCGGTGAAGTTGATCACCGCCGCCTTCGACGCCCCGTACACGAGCGCCTTCGGCAGGCCGCGATAGCCCGCCACTGAAGCCACGATGCCGATGGCGCCCCGGCCTTGCGCGAGCAGGGCAGGCACGACGGCTGCGGTCGTGTTGATGACACCGTGCAGGTTCACCTCGAGCAGCGCGCGCGAATCCTTCTCGTTCAATTCCCACGCGCGGACCTCTTGATGCGTACCCGCGACAATCAGCACGAGGTCGATGTTGCCCCATTGCGCGCGGATGCGATCCCGGGCCGCCGTCACGTCTGCGCTTCGAGTGAAATCGAGCGGTTCGACCACGGCATTCGCATGTCCGCCTGCGACATCGCGCAACTTGTCCGCCGAACGCGCCGACAGCGCGACGCGCGCGCCTGCGTCCAGCAACATCTTCGC
>JAYTIR010000235.1:0-2067 GCA_043731765.1 Burkholderiales bacterium | reverse complement strand
CTGAAGCGCACCAGCGCGCGCGCCAAGGGCCGCGGCAACATCATCGGCAAGCAGAGCTGCCACATCCACGTCGTCGTTGGCGACGGAAACTAGAGGAATTCAAGGTCATGGGTCAGAAGATCAATCCGACCGGTTTCCGTCTCGCCGTAAATCGGAACTGGACGTCGAAGTGGTACGCCAACAGCAAGAATTTCGCGTCGACGCTGGCGCAGGACATCCGCATCCGCGAATACCTGGGCAAGAAGCTCTCGCACGCCTCGGTGTCCAAGATCACCATCGAGCGTCCGGCCAAGAACGCGCGCATCACGATCCACAGCGCGCGTCCCGGCGTGGTCATCGGCAAGAAAGGCGAGGACATCGAGACGCTCCGCACCGACTTGAAAAGGATGATGGGCGGCGACGTGGGCCTGAACATCGAGGAAATCCGCAAGCCGGAAATCGATGCGCAACTCATCGCCGACTCGATCGCGCAGCAATTGGAAAAGCGGATTATGTTCCGCCGCGCGATGAAGCGCGCGATGCAAAACGCGATGCGCCTGGGCGCGCAGGGAATCAAGGTCATGTCGTCGGGACGCCTGAACGGCGCGGAAATCGCGCGCCGCGAGTGGTACCGCGAAGGCCGCGTCCCGCTGCACACGCTTCGCGCGGATATCGACTACGGCTTTTCCGAGGCGCGCACGACGTACGGCGTCATCGGCATCAAGGTCTGGGTGTTCAGGGGCGAAGTGATGCCGCACAACGGGGAACCCGCGCAGGTGCCGGCACCGGCACCCGCGCCGACGCGTCCCCGTCGCGCAGGACCAGGAGCGAAGAATGCTGCAACCAGCTAGAAGGAAGTATCGCAAGGAACAAAAGGGCCGCAACAAGGGCGTGGCGACCGTCGGCAACAAGGTCAGCTTCGGCGAGTTCGGCCTGAAGGCGGTCGGCCGCGGCCGGCTGACGGCGCGCCAGATCGAGGCGGCGCGGCGGGCGATGACGCGCCACATCAAGCGCGGCGGCCGCATCTGGATCCGCATCTTCCCGGACAAGCCTATGTCCAAGAAGCCCGCCGAAGTGCGGATGGGGAACGGCAAGGGCAATCCGGAGTTCTACGTGGCCGAGATCGTGCCGGGCAAGGTGCTGTACGAAATGGACGGCGTCGAGGAAGCACTGGCCCGCGAAGCGTTCGCGCTGGCGTCGGCCAAGCTGCCGATCAAGACGACGTTCGTGCACCGGCTGATCGGTGGCTAGCGGGAAGATGAGGGATCGACCATGAAAAAATCTGAAGCGAAAAAGACGCTCAAGGGCAAGACGCCCGCGGAGCTGCAAACCGAGCTGGAGGCGCTGTTGCGCGAGCAGTTCGGCCTGCGCATGCAAGCCGCGACGCAGCAACTCCAGGACACGTCCAAGCTCCAGACCGTCCGGCGCGGGATCGCCCGCGTGCGCACGCTCATGGGCCGGAAGGTGCCGGCCAGCGCGCAGATGGCGCAATCGACAAAGAGCAATCAAAGAGGCCAGGCATGAACGAACCAGCCAGCAATCCCGCACTCGACGCACAGCCGCCCAAAAAGGCGCTGATCCAGACCCTGACGGGCCGCGTGGTCAGCGACAAGATGAACAAGACGGTGACCGTGATGGTCGAGCGCCGCGTCAAGCATCCGCTTTACGGCAAGATCGTCATGAAGTCGGCGAAATACCACGCGCACGACGAGACCAACGAGTGCAAGGAAGGGGATCTGGTCGAGATCTCTGCTACGCGCAAGTTGTCCAAGACCAAGGCGTGGCGCGTATCGAGCATCCTGGAAAAGGCGCAGCCGGTCTGACTGGCAGGCCCCAACAACGGGGCAGGACTTGTGCAATGCGCCATTTCCTGCCATACTTACTGTTTTCGCCCGTCGCGGACACAGTTTTCATGTCCCGCGTCGGGGGTCTCCCCGTACGGGGTCCAAAACTGGCCGCCAGAAACGCTGTCCACAGCGTTTTGACCAAGGGACGTAGCACTTCCTGAAATGGGGAGTTGCGACGTACGGCGGGTCAAGTTGGAGAGTTTGCAATGATCCAGATGCAGTCGGTACTGGACGTCGCCGA
>JAYTIR010000234.1:0-8347 GCA_043731765.1 Burkholderiales bacterium | reverse complement strand
ACTGGCATCCCACCGAATAGGCAGGCTTTTGGGTTGCGAACCGGCAACCGGCAAGGCAAACATCAACCCTTTCGCGGAATGGTGCGCAATGTTTCCGGTTATAAAATGGTTTTCCTGATGGATGTGCCCATAAAACACCGTGACGTTGTCGTGCGTCTGTAACAAAGCAATCGCTTGCGCGCCGTCACGCGTTGCCCAGTCCCACTGCGGATAGAGGTCGAACAGGGGTCGGTGCGTGAATACGACGATACGCGCGTCCTTGGGCTGCTGGTCCAGATCAGCTTTGAGCCATTGCATCTGCTCGTCGCCGATCGCGGCGGTGGGATCGGAGACATTGTCCACCACGATGAAGTGCACACCCTTGTGATCAAACGTATAGTGGGTCTGGCCGAAGAATTCCTTGAATGCCTTGCCGTTATCCAGCGACGCGTCGTGCTCTCCGGGCATGAAACGCACGTCCTTGACCTTGAGTGCGCTGACAATTTCGCGGAACTCCGTCAGGCGCCGTCGTCGTTCCTTGGGATCGTCAGTCGTGTGCGTCAAGTCGCCCGTGAACATGACGAAGTCGGGCTGGCGCGACAGACCGTTGACCGCGGCGACCGCCTTTTTCAACGTTCCCCCGGCATCGGGATTGATGGCAGGCCCCTCGAAGCCCCAATGCGAATCCGAGAGCTGTACAAAATAGAAATCGTTGTCCGCGCCTTTCATGCTTGAGTCCGCCGTGGACGCACACCCGGAGACGAAAACAACGCCGCCCAGTCCCGCCAATTTCATGAATTCCCGCCTGCTATACCCACGGTGGTCCATAGTTGCTCCATTGGTTTACGTCAATGCCGATGATGGGATGGCGCGTTTCCGCCGTCCTCCTTTACGCAAGACCGTTCGTGTGAAGTTTTTATTCCCTGTTCTAATGAAATAAAGCAAAGCGGGAATAATTTGCATCCTGCTACTGTCCTACAGGGGTCGGCGGCAGCGAACGGAAGGGGGAGTTCCGACCCTTTTTTCCGGAGACCGCGTGATGGCACTCTTCGGTCTCGAAATGGGGTCGGCCGGTGTCGGTGAGACCGGCGACCACGCGATGCGCACACTGACGGCGGTAGGCAACACGATCGACGTCGTGCGGCAACTTGCCGCACAGCATGACGATAAGGAGATTGCGCGAATCGTACTCTCGGAGGCAGTAATGATTGCCGCGGGTCTCGACGCGCGCGCTGCAAACTGGCGCGAGATCGTGCTCCCGAACGATGTGCGATTGAAGGTCATTTCTATCGACAGCGCGGCGGCGGTACTTGGAGCAGAGCCCGTCATGGCCGGGTAAGAGCATGCCCTGTCCTCGATTGGCGCGATTTGCCACGCACCGCGATTCTTGAGAAACGGGAAAGCCGTCCAACTGCGCGTGGACCCTTCCATCGTTGCGTGCGGCGACACCCGCCGTTCGCCCAAGCCATCGGGTCTAAAGGACCTGACGCCGGTCCACCCGAATTGCCAACGTGTTCTCCTTGTGCCGGCCGCCAAGAGCCTATACCGTGCATGTCTGCTACCGACGGTCGGAATTTTCGGGCCTCGTCGAATGTCCGAAACCGGGAATAAAATCCGGACGCGGCGGGTATGCAAGGAATGGAGTCGGAGACCCTTCTTGAGCGAGCAGACGAATACCCGGCGCTTTGGCGACATGGCGCTGCCGCATCTCGATTCGGCGTATAACCTGGCGCGCTGGCTGACCCGCGACGATCACGACGCCCAGGACATCGTGCAGGAGTCGTACCTGCGCGCGTTCCGGTCGTTTGGCGGCTTTCGCGGCGACAATGCGCGGCCGTGGCTGCTCGCGATCGTACGCAACACCTGCTACACATGGTTGAAGCAACACCGCCGGGCGGAGGTCGAAGTTCCCTACGACGATGACATCCACGGCGGTGAGGATCGCGTCGATGGCGGCGGAGGCGGCGCGCATGACACCAATCCGGAAGCGATCCTCGCACGGCTGGACGACGTTCGCCTGATCGATGAGGCATTGCAACGGCTTCCCGTCGGCTATCGCGAAGTCGTGGTACTGCGCGACATCGAGGATCTTTCGTACAAGGAAATTGCAGCAGTCGCGGGATTGCCGATCGGTACCGTTATGTCGCGCCTCGCGCGCGGACGAAAATTACTGGTGACGCATCTTACGCAGCTGCGCGATGGAGGCAGCCATGGAATGTAAGGAAGCGCGGGCCCTGCTGCCCGCCCACGTCGACCGCGAGCTCGTGGCGCGCGACGCCGAAGTGCTCGATGAACATTTGCGCGGATGCGCCGATTGCCGCACCCAACGCGCAGCAACGCAATCCGTGCGCGCGGCGGTGTCGGTGCATGCGACTCGCTTTCGCGCGCCGGCGGAGCTTGCCGATCGCATCGGCGACTCACTGGTGGCTGATCCTCCCCGTTCCAACCGGACGAAATCACAATTCTGGCAAGGCGCGGGCATTGGCGCGGCGGCGACTGCTGCGCTGGCGCTGGTTCTTGGCTTCGGATTGACGCTCATGCAGCCGTCGCACGACGATCTGCTCGTCGACGAAGCAGTGGCCAACCACGTCCGCGCTCTTCAAGGCGGCCACGCCGTCGATGTTGCGTCTTCGGATCAGCACACCGTCAAACCATGGTTCAACGGCAAGCTCGACTACGCCGCGCCGGTGGTCGACCTGAGCGCGGAGGGCTTCCCGCTCGTAGGCGGCCGCCTCGATTATTTCGAGCACCGTCCGGTCGCCGCCCTGGTTTACCGGCACCGCCTGCATACGATCAATGTGTTTGTCCTGCCGGCGAAGACGGGCACGATGTCGGCCGCGACGCGCGCGCTCAATCGGCAGGGCTTCGCCATCGAGCGCTGGACGAAAGACGGGATGGATTTCTGGGCCGTTTCCGACGCCGACGCTGCCACACTCGCCCAATTCCGCACTCTGCTCATGGCACAGAGCACGCCACGTTGACTTCGCGTTAATCCCCCGGCCGTGGCCGGCGTTCGCACTACAATGGCCGTTTCGATTACTGCCGGCCACGATGTCCGTCCTGCGCACGCCGTTTCCGTTACGTTCGAAGCTTCCCGCCACCGGCACGTCGATCTTCAGCGTGATGTCGGCGCTCGCGCAACAATATGGCGCGGTGAATCTCGGTCAGGGCTTTCCTGACTATGCGATCGATCCGGTCCTGATCGACCTGGTCACCGCCGCCATGCGCGCCGGCCACAACCAGTATCCGCTCTCGCCGGGTGTCGTGGCGTTGCGCGAGGCCATCGCTGCAAAAGTGTTGCGCCTTTATGGCCATGCATATGACCCGGACAATGAAGTCACGGTGACGACCGGCGCGACGCAGGGGATATTCACCACCATCCAGGCCCTTGCGCACGCGGGCGACGAGGTCATCGTCTTCGAACCCGCGTATGACAGTTACATTCCGGCGATCCGGTTGGCCGGGGCAACGCCGGTACCGCTGCCGCTCACGGTTCCAGGCTACGACATCGATTGGGCCGCGGTGCGACGCGCCGTGAACAAGCGCACGCGGATGATCGTCGTCAACACGCCGAACAATCCCGGCACCGGCATCCTGTCCGCGGACGATTTGGCGCAATTCGCCGCCGTAACGCGCGGCACAGATATCGTGATCGTCAGCGACGAGGTGTACGAACACATGGTCTACGACGGCGCGCGTCACGAGAGTCTCGCGCGCAACGACGAGCTCGCCGCACGCAGTGTCGTCATAGGCTCGTTCGGCAAGACCTTCCACGCGACCGGCTGGAAGGTTGGCTACACGCTGGCGCCACGCGAAATCACCGCGGAAATCCGCCGCGTGCACCAATTCACCGTGTTCACGGTCAACAGCGCGGTGCAGCACGCATTGGCCGAGTTTCTTGGTGAACCCGCGCGCTACGAAGGTCTGGCGGCGTTCTTCACCGCCAAACGTGATCTCCTCCGCACGGCGCTCGCCGATATTCCTTTCGATCTGATGCCGTGCCGGGGAAGTTACTTCCAGCTCGCAACCTATGGACGCATCAGCGCCGAACCCGCGGCGGAATTCGCGCAACGGTTGGTGCGCGAATATGGCGTGGCGACCATTCCGCTGTCGGCCTTCTACCAGAACGCCACCGATCACCGGGTGATCCGCTTCTGCTTTGCCAAGCGTGATGAAACTATTCAGGCGGCAGCGGAGCGCCTGCGCAATCTGCGTAGCATCGGATAGGCCGAATGGCCGAATCGCATGCAATCGGCGGTCGGGTACACTCTTCTTCCATGCGCAGTCCGATCCTCTTCGCCGTCCTGTCGTTCCTGTTGCTTTCCATGCAGCACGAAGGGAAGGTTCACGCGCTATCGCACTTGGGCTCGCAGCTCACGCGTTCGCACGACACCGAGCTTAAAGCGCCGCATGCGGACGGCGCATGCGTAGAGTGCGCGCTGCTGGCCGCGGGATCGAGCACCGTAAACGGGGATCTTCCGGCACTGCAATCCCCGGCACTGGTCACCGAACGCGCCTGGCTGGTGTTCCGGTCCCGGACCGCTGATGTCCCCGCTTACTACTCGAGCCGCGCCCCGCCCGTCCTCCTCTGACGTCGTCGCAGGTTTCGTCGCTAAGTCTCGCGGCGATCTCCAGTTTCAAATTTGGCGACCCGAGGAGGTCAACCGTGTCCATTCCAATGTTGGCGTGCAGCGCATTCGTGCTCGCACTGTTCATGGCGGCCGACGTCCATGCCGCAACCGATGCCGATCTCGCGGAAATTCGCGTCCAGATCCGGCAACTCAAGGAAAATTACGAGGCCCGCATTCAGGCGCTCGAACAACGGCTGACGGACGCCGAAGCGAAGCCGGCGGCCGCGGGGCCCGTCGCCGCCGCACCGGTACCTGCGCCGCCAAACCCGGCAGTGGCAACTGCACCGTCCCCAGCGTCCGGCATCAGCGCATTCAACCCGGCGATTTCCGCCGTTCTGCAGGGTGTCTACGCAAATTTCTCGCAGGATCCGAATCGCTACGCCATTTCGGGCTTTGCACCGAGCGGCGATATTGTTCCTGCGAAGCGCGGGCTGTCCATCGCCGAGTCGGAGCTGAATCTGTCCGCCAATGTCGACGACAAGTTCTACGGCAATTTGATCTTTTCGCTTTCGCCGGACAACACCGTGAGCGTCGAAGAGGCGTACGGCCTGTACACCGCCGCGCCGGACGGCATTGCGCCGAAGTTCGGCCGGTTCCTGTCCAGCATCGGCTACCTCAACGATCAGCATCAGCACGCTTGGGATTTCTACGACGCACCGCTGGTGTATCAGGCATTTTTGGGTGGCCAGTACCAGAACAACGGACTACAAGTGAAGTGGATTGCCCCGACGGACGAGTTCCTCGAGTTCGGCGCCGAGATCGGTAGCGGCGAAAGCTTTCCCGGCAACTCGCGCAACAAGAATGGCACGGGCGACGGCATCGTCTATGTGCACGCCGGCGGCGACGTCGGTACGAGCAACAGCTGGCGCGCGGGGCTATCTTACCTCCAGACTGCCGCAAAAAACCGCGAATACTCGCAGCTCGACCTCGCCGGCAATGATGCGCAGGCCACCTTCACCGGACGAAGCAAAATCGCGATCGCGGATTTCGTCTGGAAGTGGGCGCCCAACGGCAACGCACAGGATCGCAACTTCAAGGTACAGGGCGAATATTTCTGGCGACGCGAAAACGGCGACCTGACTTACGACTCCAATGGCGCGCTCGGTCTCACGCAAACCGGCAGCTACCGTTCCGACCAGAATGGCTTCTACGTGCAGGGTGTCTACCAGTTCATGCCGAACTGGCGCGTCGGCGCGCGCTACGACTGGCTCAATCCGGGCAGCGTCGACTACGGTGTAAATGGCGTGTACTTCGCCAACGGTTCGTTCAATCCACAGCGCACGGCAGTCATGCTCGACTGGACGCCGTCCGAATTCAGCCGCCTCCGCGTGCAATACCAGCAGGCGAAGCTGCGGCCGGACCTCACCGACAACGAAATCCTCGTGCAATACATCCTGACACTCGGCGCGCACGGCGCGCACAAATTCTGAAGAGGCCCTGCGATGAAAACGACATTACGTTGGTCATGTGCGGCCGCCCTGCTTACTCTGGCGGCACCGGCGCTGGCGGCACTCAACGTCTTCGCGACCGTGCCGGAGTGGGGCACGCTGGCGGAAGAGCTGGGTGGGGACAAGGTCAAGGTTTACGTCGCGACGAATGCGTTGCAGGACCCGCATCACGTCGAAGCAAAGCCAAGCCTGATCGCGCGCGCCCGCGGGGCCGACCTGGTCGTTGCGACGGGCGCCGAGCTCGAAATCGGCTGGCTGCCGCTCGTCACGCTGCAGGCCGGCAATCCGAAAATCCAGCCCGGGAAGCCGGGCTACTTCGAGGCCGCGGCCTTTGTGCCAATGCTGGAGAAGCCCGCGCGCCTCGATCGCGCCGATGGCGATGTGCATCCGGGAGGCAATCCGCACATCCAGACCGATCCGCGCAACATCGCGAAAATCGCGCCGGCGCTCGCTTCCCGATTGGCCCAACTCGATCCGGAGAACGCCGCGTACTACCAGACGCGCGCCAAGGCGTTTGCCGAGCGCTGGAACGCCGCCATCGCGAACTGGGAAAAGCAGGCTGCGCCGCTGAGGGGAACGCCCGTTGTCGTGCAGCACAGGGCCTTCACCTATCTGTTCGATTGGCTCGGCATCAAGGAGGTCGCGGCGCTCGAACCGAAGCCGGGCGTGGAGCCGACCACCGCGCATCTTTCCGAAGTGCTGACCGCGCTCGCGCACGATCCTGCGAAGATGGTCGTTCGAGCAGCCTACCAAAGTGAGCGCGCATCGCAATGGATCGCCGAGCGCGCGAAAATCAACGTCGTCGTGCTGCCATTCACTGTTGGCGGCGATGCCGAGTCCAGGGACCTGTATGGCCTGTTCGACGACACCGTGGCCCGGCTGCGCAAGGGGGCACAGTGAATCTGAACGCAGTCGATCTGTCGATTCTGCTGCCCGCGATGGTCGCAGGTTTGTTGGTGACGGCGACCCATGTGCCGCTCGGCATGCAAGTGCTCGCGCGCGGCATCGTGTTCATCGACCTCGCCATCGCGCAGATCGCGGGCTGCGGCGTGTTGTTCGCGGATCAGCTGGGCTTCGAGGCGCAGGGCGCCGCGGTGCAGATCGCGGCACTCGCCGCGGCCCTCGGCGGCGCGTTGCTGCTTACATGGACGGAGCGTGTCTTCGCCGACGTGCAGGAGGCGGTGATCGGCGTCGTGTTCGTGCTGGCAGCGACAGGGAGCGTATTGCTGCTGGCGAGCAACGTGCATGGCGGCGAACACTTGCGCGACCTGCTCGTCGGCCAGATTCTCTGGGCGCAGCCGAGTCGGCTGCTTTGGGTCGGCATCGTTTACGCGGTAATCCTGGCGCTGTGGCTCGGCCTGGGCAACGGTCTCGGACGCATCGGCTTCTATGTCTTGTTCGCCGTCGCTGTAACGCTGTCGGTGCAAATGGTCGGGCTCTATCTCGTGTTCGCCACGCTGATCGTGCCGCCGCTCGCGACGCGCCGGATGACACGATTCCGCCTGCCAACCGCTTGGGCGATCGGCGCCATTGGTTACGCGTTGGGATTGCTGCTATCGACGTCGGCCGATTTGCCCAGCGGCCCGATGATCGTCTGGGTGCTGGCCGCAGTGGCAC
This sequence comes from Burkholderiales bacterium, assembly GCA_043731765.1. GTDB lineage: Bacteria > Pseudomonadota > Gammaproteobacteria > Burkholderiales > Casimicrobiaceae > VBCG01. The sequence continues at coordinate 672 of JAYTIR010000234.1, read as the reverse complement.
TTGCCGTGGAAGCAATGACGCAATGGAGAGGAAGGCGTTCATTGGATGCGACAATGCGATCGGATGGCTGATGGATATGGAGCAATTGCGTAAATGAAGCAGGGAGTAATTTGCGCGCTCGCCGCGGCGGCGTTGTTCGGTGCCAGCACCCCGCTCGCCAAACGCCTGGTCGGCGACATGCATCCGCTCGTGCTCGCCGGGCTGCTGTATCTCGGCTCGGGCTTCGGGCTTTGCCTTGTGCTCGGCGCGCGCAAATTGCTCGCCCGTGGAACGCTCAATGTCGCGTGGCCCGCCGGAACGGATTGGGGCTGGCTTGCCGGCGCCATCGTTTGCGGCGGAGTCCTCGCCCCCATAATGCTTTTGTATGGTCTGGCAACGAGCGGCGCGGCGGCGGCTTCGCTGTTGCTCAATCTGGAAGCGGTACTTACGGCACTCGTTGCGTGGTTCGTGTTCCGCGAGAATTTCGACCGCCGCATTGCGCTGGGCATGGCATGCATCGTTTTTGGCGGCGTCGCACTTTCCTGGGCACCGGACGCAGGACGCGTCGCGCCAGGCTCTCTACTGATCGCCGCCGCGTGCATGTTCTGGGCCATCGACAACAACCTGACCCGCAAAGTCGCGGCGAATGATGCCGTCGTTGTCGCCGGGTTGAAAGGGCTGATCGCCGGGGGC
>JAYTIR010000233.1:0-4203 GCA_043731765.1 Burkholderiales bacterium | reverse complement strand
GCGCGCGACGTGGGCGTCGCCGGCACCGACGATCCAGGCATGGCAATCGCAAGGCACTATGCCAACGCGCGCCACCGTGCCGGATTGACAGCGCCGGCCGACGCGCTGCCGCTGCTCGCCCGCGCGGCGCCCGCGCTCGCCGCATTGCCGGCCGGCGTACTCAAGACCTCGACTTATGCCGAAGGCCACTGGACGTTCGACCTCGCCAAACAGGATGTCAGCGCGACGGCCCGACTCGAGCGTCAACTTGCAAGTGCAGGACTCACCACGTTGCAGGCGGCCAACGCGTCGGGCGTGCGCATGCGTGTTTCGCCTGGAGCGGGCGCGCAATGACGACGATTCCGCTGCTTGAACGCATGTCCGTGCCTTCCGCGTTCGTGCGCGCATGGGACCGTTGGTCAGCGCGCGAGCGCGGGCTCGCCATTGCCGCCATCGCAGTTGTTCTGCTCGCCGCGGCTTGGGCCTGGGTGTGGCAGCCGATGAAGGACGACACTGAACGCGCGCGGCGTGACTTGCTGCGCGACCGCGCAGTGCTGGCGGCTGCCCGCACACAAGTGGAGGAAATTGCCGGATTGCAACGGGTCGCACAAACTCAAATTGGCAGCCAGATGGCAGGAGATTCGCGCCTCGCCATCGAGCGTGTCCTGGGCGAACGCGCGCTCAAACCGTTGTTGACGTCGCTCGAGGTCAAGGACAGCCGGACCTACATCACGTTTGCCGCGATCGGCTTCGATGCGTTGGTCAGCGTGCTCGATGCGCTGTCGAAAGCCGATGGCCTGCGTCCGGTCGAAGCTACGCTGACGTCGCGCATCGAACCAGGTTCCGTGCGCGCCGAAATCACACTCGCGCGCTGACCATGAAAGCCCTCACGGTGCTGGTTGCGGTCGCGGTGCCGCTGCTGGCAGCGCTGGCGATGTTCGCGCCGGCAACATTACTGGACGGAGAACTCGACGCGGCCACGCAGGGTCATTTGCGGCTGGCGGATACCGCGGGAACCGTCTGGAACGGGCGCGGCCTGGTCACGAACGAGCAACGCACATGGTCGCTTCCCGTGAGCTGGAAGATCGATCCGCTTGCAATCGCGCGCGGCCATGCAGCGCTCACGCTGCAGGCCGTCGAAGGCGGCGATCTTCCGCGCGGCGATGTCGCGTGGCGCGACGCAACGCTCGCCCTTGACGGTGTAGCGTTCACATTGCCGGCCGCGACATTGAACGGAACGTTTGCGGCCGGCAACGCGATGGCGTTCGGCGGCAATATTGCGTTCGAGGCGCCGCACTTGCGCTGGAACGGCAATGGGGGTGATGGCACCGCGACGGCGTGGTGGACCGGCGCACGCCTGGCGGGCAATGCAGGGACTCTCGCGCTGGGCACGGTCACCGTGAATTTCGCTCCACGCGACGGCCGTATCGTGGGTCGCATCGAAAATCGCGGGGGCGATGTGCGCCTCGACGGCGAATTTGCATCGGGCAACGCGGGGGTCATAGCCAGCGCGACGATGTCGCCACTGCCGTCGACGCCACCTGCGGTCATGCGTTCATTGAACGCGCTGGGCACGCCCGACGCCAACGGAGCCGTGAGAGTGCAATGGCGCAGCGGCAATCGCTGACGTGAGCCGTCGTAGCCCGCGCCGCCGCGACCACCGCGGCATTTCTGCAAACGTCGCCGCTCCACGCCCGGCCGCGGCCGTGCCCACGCTCGCCACCCGCATTTCTTCGCTCGACAATTTGCGCGGATTCGCGATCCTCGCGATGGTTGCCTACCACTTCTGTTTCGACCTGCAATATTTCGGCGTGACCCAATGGGATTTCTACCAGGATCCAGTTTGGCTCAATGCGCGGACGATGATTCTCTCGTCGTTTCTGTTGATCGCGGGCATGAGCATGGTTCTTGCGGATCGTGGCTTGGCGTCGCACTTGCGATTCTGGCGCCATGTCGGGATCATCGGCGCCTGCGCGGTCGTCATCAGCATCGCAAGTTACGCGCAGTTTCGTGAGTCCTGGATCTGGTTTGGTGTCCTGCACGCCATATTCATGTCGCTGATTCTCGCGCGGCCATTGGTTCGCCGCCCGGCCATGGCGCTGATCATCGGCGCCATTGTGATTGTGGCGGGAAATCTCTTCACACACCCGTTGTTCGACGGCCGCGCGCTCGGCTGGCTGGGCTTCATGACCGCCAAGCCACACACCGAAGACTACGTGCCGCTGTTTCCCTGGACCGGCATGCTGCTGCTCGGAATCGCCGGGGGACACGCGCTGGTGCGCACCGAATTTCGGCCCATCGCGTTCGCCGAAAAGTGGCCGTGGTGGATGGCGTGGCTCGGCCGGCACAGCCTTGCGATCTACATGGTCCATCAGCCCCTGCTTATCGGCCTCCTGTTGCTGGTGGTTGGCCGCTGAAGTCCATGCCCCCCGGATGTGACAGCCGCCCGGAAAGGCGATACAATTCAAGGCATCCAGGCGCGTAGCTCAGCTGGTTAGAGCACCACCTTGACATGGTGGGGGTCGTTGGTTCGAGTCCAATCGCGCCTACCAATTACCTGAATCAGGCAGGCGACAACGCGAGATCCGACATCATGGTTATGACACCGCTGACGTGCAGGGAGACCCGGTAACACCTTCGCGAGCGCGCACGCCTGAACGTCGTTGTCTGACCCAGTGAAAAAGTGCGGCTCGTCCGCACTTTTTTGTTTTTGGAGTCAAAGGATCCTGTCGGACATGATTTCACGAATGCGTTGCAGGGCCAAAAAGCGATGGATGCGCGGCGCGCGGCGCAGCGAATGTCGCGAACCTTCGCCAGCCGAGCAACAAAGCAGACACGCTTTTTGGCAGCAACCCGAAGGGACGGGACGCTTTGGGTGCCTTTCTGCGTTACTCGCCCTCACCATATTCTCGATATGCTCTCGGGCTCGCGCCTTGAACTGCGCCCAAACCGCCTCCGTCGCATACGCGAAATCATGTCCGACAGGATCCTAAAATGCCTGCAATCAAACTTCCCGACGGCTCGATCCGTCACTTCGACGCCCCCGTTTCGGTCGGCGCCGTCGCTGCATCCATTGGCCCGGGACTCGCCAAGGCCGCGCTCGCCGGCAAGGTCGACGGCAAGGTCGTCGATACGTCGTACGTGATCGACCATGACGCCGCGCTCGCCATTGTCACGGACAAGGATCCGGAAGGCCTCGAGGTCATCCGTCACTCGACGGCGCATCTGCTCGCCTACGCGGTCAAGGAACTCTTCCCCGATGCGCAGGTGACGATCGGCCCGGTCATCGAGGACGGCTTCTACTACGACTTTGCGTACAAGCGCCCGTTCACGCCGGAAGATCTGGCCGCCATCGAAGCGCGCATGGCGGAACTCGCGAAGCGCGATGAGCCGGTGGTGCGCTCGGAAATGCCGCGCGACGATGCCGTCAAATATTTCCAGGCAATGGGCGAGCACTACAAGGCGGAGATCATCGCGTCGATCCCTTCGAACGAGCCGATTTCACTTTACACGGAAGGAAACTTCACGGACCTGTGCCGGGGCCCGCACGTGCCGTCGACGGGCAAGCTCAAGGTCTTCAAGCTGATGAAATTGGCGGGAGCCTACTGGCGCGGTGATTCGCGCAATGAAATGCTGCAGCGGATCTACGGCACGGCATGGACAAAGAAGGAAGACCTGGAGGCGTACATCATGCGCATCGAGGAAGCCGAAAAGCGCGACCACCGCAGGCTCGGCCGCGCGCTCGACCTTTTTCATCAACAGGACGAGGCCCCGGGGATGGTGTTCTGGCATCCCAAGGGCTGGACCATCTGGCAGCAGGTCGAGCAATACATGCGCCGCGTCTATCAGGACAACGGTTACCAGGAAGTGCGCGCGCCGCTGATCCTTGATCGCTCGCTGTGGGAGCGCTCCGGTCACTGGGAAAACTTCAAGGAGAACATGTTCACGACGGAGTCCGAGAAACACGACTTCGCCGTGAAGCCGATGAACTGCCCTGGGCATATCCTGATTTTCAATTCCGACATGCGCAGTTACCGCGACCTGCCACTGCGCTACGGTGAATTTGGCGCGTGCCATCGCAACGAGCCCTCCGGCGCGCTGCACGGCATCATGCGCGTGCGCGCGTTCACGCAGGATGACGGCCACATCTTCTGCAGCGAGGACCAGATCCAGCCCGAGGTGACCGCGTTCAACCAGCTTGCGCTCACGGTCTACAAGGACTTC
>JAYTIR010000232.1:0-3575 GCA_043731765.1 Burkholderiales bacterium | reverse complement strand
GCCAACATGCCGAGTTCGGCGGGTCGCACCGGTTGGCCAACCTGGAACACGACCTGTCCCTGTTTCAAATCCTCGCCGGCGAACCGCCGGTTTTGCCCGGCCTTAGGTAAAGCGCCGGCGGGAATCCGAACTCCACCGGGGATTTCCGTGGCGCGTTCCTGCATCACGACCGAATCGGCGCCCGCCGGCATGATCCCGCCGGTGAAGATGCGCACCGTCTCGCCCGGGCCGATGGGGCCGGCGTGCGGCTTGCCCGCGAAAGATTCGCCGATGCGCTTCAATTCCGTCTCGCCGCTGGTGCCAAGATCCGCGAACCGGACGGCCCAGCCGTCCATCGCCGAATTGTCGTGACTCGGCACGGCAATGGGCGACACGACATCCTGCGCAAGGACGCGGTCGAGCGCTGCGCGGATGTGCACGCGCTCCGTGGCGGTCACCGGTGCGAGGAACTGGCGGATCAACGCCCGCGCACGATCCACCGCCATCGCATTCGGGTCGTAGTCGTCGGCGCACGAGGCTTCGCGCAGTGTTTGAGGCGCGTTCATGGAGTTTGGCCGCAATGACTCAAATTAGCTGAAGCGTGATTTTAGTCCAAGCGCGGGCGCCGACAGCCTCAGCATCAAGGTCCGGCGCTCGAGGCTGCCGCGGCGGCGAGTTCGGCGGCGGTGTTGATGTTGCGAAACGCAGCTTCCTGGTCGTCGAACGGCACTTCAACGATGCGCAACGTGGCGTACCACGCATCGATCTTGCGCCCGCCGCCGTGCAGGAACGACGCAAGGTGGGGCAGCACATCGCGGCGCACCAGCGCAAACACCGGATGCGGCTGGTCGAGCGTCTTGGCGACAGCGAGTTGCGCGTCGTCGCGCACGATGGCAATCCCCAACCGCGCAACGAGGTCCGTGGGCAGGAACGGCGAATCGCAGGGCACCGTGACCACGAAGGGCGTCGTCGCTTCGGTCATTCCGGCATGCAATCCGGCCAGCGGGCCCGCGAATCCACCCACGGCATCGGCGACGACCGGATGACCAAACATGGCGTAGCGGTCGGGATTCTGGTTGGCGTTGATCAGCACCGACCCGACCTGCGGCGCCAGGCGCGCGAGCACGTGGGCAACCATCGGCTTTCCGCCAAGCTCGACCAGACCCTTGTCGACGCCGCCCATCCTCCGGCCCATGCCGCCGGCGAGCACGATGCCGGTGACGTCGGCCTGCCCGATCAGGACCCCCACGCTTGCGGCTGGCGCCGCTGCGCTGCCCCCTGAGGGGGAGCTATTCGCGCCTTGGGACGGCCCGGCGGCGCTCATGCAGTCGAGAAGCGTTGCGCGCCCGTGAAGAGCAGGTAGTGCCGGTTGGTGGCGCGGCCGATCATCGTGATGCCGACCTTTTCCGCGATCTCGTAGCCCATCTGCGTCAGGCCCGAGCGCGAAACCAGGAACGGAATGCCCATCTGCGCCGCCTTGATCACCATTTCGGAAGTCAGGCGGCCGGTGGTGTAGAAAATCTTGTCCGCCCCATCGAGACGGTCGAGCCACATCCGGCCGGCGATGGCATCCACGGCGTTGTGCCGGCCGACGTCCTCGACGAACATGATGATGTCGGAATGGTCGGGACCGTTGGTGGCGAGCGCGCAACCGTGCACCGCGCCGGCTTGCTTGTAGATTGTTTCGTGCAATCGGACGCGATCGAGAAGGTCGTAGAGCGTGGCTTGCGAAAGCGTGGCGCCAGGCGGCAGCCGGACATCGTCGATTTCGGCCATCAGATCCCCAAACATCGTGCCCTGGCCGCAACCGGAAGTCTTGGTGCGCTTGGCGGTCTTCTCCTCGAGGTCGGCCAGTCCCGTGCGCGTATTGATGGCGCACGAATTCGTTTCCCAGTCGACCTGCACGGCGACGATGTCGTCAATCGATGCGACCAGCCGCTGATTGCGCAGGTAGCCAATGGCGAGCGCCTCGGGCGCGGCGCCCAAGGTCATCAGGGTCAGCAACTCCCGTTTGTCGACATAAAGTGTGAGCGGATGTTCGCCCGCCACCGGCACGTCACGCGTTTCGCCGTGCTCGTCCACGGCGTGCACTTCGAACGTCGACGGTCGCGCCGCGTCGGTCAGCAATGGTCGATAGGGAGTATTGGGAGCATTCAAACTAACCCCCTATGTAGCTCATCTCGACCTTCGGCGCGCGTGAAGTGTTCTCCGTGCGCAATTCCGAATAGCGGTCGGTGCGCCGGCCCCAGACCGCGGCAATGGCGTTGCCCATCTGCGCGTCGGTGAACCCGCCACGCAAGAGGTCGCGCAAGTCGTGGCCGTGGGTTGCAAAGAGGCAGGTGTAGAGCTTGCCCTCGGTCGACAACCGGGCGCGCGTGCAGTCGCGGCAGAAGGCCTGCGTCACCGACGCGATGACGCCGATCTCGCCGCTGCCGTCCACGTATCGCCAGCGCTGGGCGACCTCGCCGCTGTAGTTCGGGTCGGCTGGCGCGAGCGGCAGTTCCGCGCCGATCATGCGCACGATCTGCGCGGCGGGCACGACGTCGTCCATCCGCCAGCCGTTGGTCGCGCCGACGTCCATGTATTCGATGAAGCGGACGATATGTCCCGTGCCTTTGAAATGGCGCGCCATCGGCACGATCGAGCGCTCGCTCATTCCCGCCTTCACCACCATGTTGATCTTGAGCGGCGAGAGGCCCGCGGCCGCGGCCGCATCGATACCCGCGAGCACGCTCGCTACCGGGAAGTCGACGTCGTTCATTGCCCGGAACGTGGCGTCGTCGAGTGAATCGAGGCTGACGGTAACCCGGGCAAGCCCCGCGTCGCGCAGGCTCTTCGCCTTTTTCGCCAGCAGTGCGCCGTTGGTGGTGAGCGTGAGGTCGAGATCGCCAAGGCGCGCCAGCATCTCCACCAGTTTTTCGAGATTCTTGCGCAACAGCGGTTCGCCACCCGTGAGCCGGATCTTGCGCACGCCGAGTCCGACGAACACTTTCGCGACTCGCGCGATTTCCTCGAATGTCAGGAGTTCGGCGTGCGGGAGAAACTGGTAATCGCGGCCGAACACGTCCTTCGGCATGCAATAGACACAACGGAAGTTGCAGCGGTCGGTGACCGAGATGCGCAGATCCGTGAGACCGCGGCCCCGCGTATCGACCGCAGTCCCCGCGTGCACAGGACCTTGCGCAGCCGCGCGCAGGAAAGCATCCGCATTTTTCGCGGTGTGCGCAGTGCCCGGCATCGGCGTGAGCGGAATGATGGTGGCCATGGTTTCGCAAGGCGGGCAAGTGACGCAATCCCGCGTCGCAAATGGTAGCAGACCACGTGCGGTCGACTCCATGCGGGACCACCTTGCGGGTGTATGATCGATTGGCTTTGTCGCCTGAGTTGTCAACTGAGCGTGGAACCGAACGAATAACCATGAAGCCGTTGTATTTTTGCGTCGACGTCCTTATGGAACGCGTCCCGCTCGTGAACCGGTGGGTGAGCGAGCAATGGCGGCCCGCGGCCGTGGTGCCCATCGGCGTGATAGTTTTTGAACCCGGGTCTTCGGAACGAGGCGTTGCGGAACCCGGTGTCCCCGAGTGTGTGGCCGACGG
>JAYTIR010000231.1:0-3774 GCA_043731765.1 Burkholderiales bacterium | reverse complement strand
CCCTCGGCGGAATAGTGGACGAGCGTACGCAACTGGTCGCCCTCGGTGAGAAGTACACGTGCGAACGTCGCGCGGCACAGTTCGGCGGCGCGTTGTGCAACCGCGTCCAGCACCGGCTGGACGTCGACAGGCGAGTCCGCCATCACACGCAGGATCTCGCTGGTCGCGGCCTGCTGCGCCAGCGCGTCGGCCAGGCGTTGCTCGACCGTACGGTCGTCCTTCATTGCGGGCGGGCGCGAGCGTTGGACGGTACATGGCTTCGCACCGGTCCTGGCCTTGGCGGTTTTCGTTTCCCGGTCCATCGGCTCTCCTTGCCGCGCGGACGATGTCCGTCGCGGGCACCGACAGGCTAGGCGAATGCGCGCCGCGGAGCAAGTGTTCCGGACGTGACCGCGATCCAGTTCAGTGAAAGTCCCGCGAGTGCGTCGGCAACGATCCCAGCAGAGGGGAGAGGTCCACCAGCCGTCCCGCGAGCAGATGGACGACCATGCCTTCGCGCTCGACGCGGCCGTACACGCCCATCAGCCTGGCGCCGAGCAACTCGCGGCGCTGGCGGTCGGAGAGGTCGCGCCAGACGATGACATTAGTCGCGCCGGTTTCGTCCTCCAGCGTCACGAACATGACGCCGCTTGCCGTGTCGGGCCGTTGCCGGCCGATGACGATGCCGGCGGTGCGCACGCTGCGGCCATGCGGCGTGTCCCTGACCTCGGCGGACGTAATGAGACGCCGTGCGCGCAACTGGCCGCGCAGCAGCGCCAGCGGATGCCGTCCCAGCGTGAGGCCGAGCGTGCGATAGTCGGCGACGATGTCCTGCCCTTCGGTGGGCGCGGGAAGATCGGCCGCGGTTTCGTCGAATGTGGTGCCCGCCAGCAGCGGTGGCAGCTTCTCCACGCCGGCGACGTCCCACGCCGCCGCGTGCCGATGGCCGGCGAGCGCAGCCAGTGCGCCGGCAGCGGCCAGCGCACCCAGGTCATGCCGGTTGAGTTGCGCACGATGTGCCAAGTCGGCCACATGCGCGAACGGCGCGGCGTCGCGCGCGGCAACGATCCGCTGTGCACTCGCTTCGGACAGCCCGCCAATGAGGCGCAGGCCGAGGCGCAGCGCGGCCGTTTCCAGCGTGCAGTCCCACTCGCTCACCGTGACGTCGGCGCTTCGCACATCGACGCCATGCCGGCGCGCGTCCTGCACCAGTTGTGCGGGCGCGTAGAATCCCATCGGCTGCGAATTGAGCAGCGCAGCACAGAATGCGGCAGGCTCGTAGTGCTTGAGCCACGCCGACACATAGACGAGCAGCGCGAAGCTCGCGGAGTGCGATTCCGGGAAACCGTATTCGCCGAAGCCCAGTATCTGCTGGTAGATCTGCCGCGCGAAAGTTTCCGGATAGCCGCGCGCGCCCATGCCATCGACTAACCGTTGCTCGAATTTCTCGAGGCCGCCCTTGCGCCGCCACGCAGCCATCGAGCGCCGCAGATGGTCGGCCTCACCCGGCGTGAAACCGGCGGCGACGATCGCGAGTTGCATCACCTGTTCCTGGAAAATGGGTATGCCCAGCGTGCGCTCGAGCACGCTCTTCACCGCGGCGCTGGGGTAAGTGACCGGTTCCAGACCCTGCCGTCGTTTGAGATACGGATGCACCATGCCGCCCTGGATCGGGCCCGGACGCACGATCGCCACTTCGACGACAAGATCGTAGAAGCAGGCGGGTTTGAGGCGCGGCAGCATCGACTGCTGCGCGCGCGATTCGATCTGGAACACGCCAATGGTGTCGGCGCGCTGGCACATCGCGTAGACTGCCGGATCCTCGGCCGGAATGTCCTGCATCCGCATTTCGCGGCCGCGGCTTTGCGAGACCATCGCCAGCGCGCGCCGGATGGCCGAGAGCATCCCGAGTGCCAGGCAATCGACCTTGAGCAGACCGAGCGCATCGAGGTCGTCCTTGTCCCATTGGATGACCGTGCGATCAGCCATCGCGGCGTTTTCGACCGGCACCATCCGCTCGAGCAGGTCGCGCGCGATGACGAAGCCGCCGACGTGCTGCGACAGATGGCGCGGGAAGCGCTGCAACTCGCCCGCGAGTGCCACGAGCCGCGTGATCAGAGGATTCTCCGGGTCGAAGCCGGCCTCCAGAATGCGTGCAGGATCGATCTTGCGCCCGTCCCACCACGCGAACACGCTGGTCAGCCGCTCGACCTGCGCGAGATCCAGGCCGAGCGCCTTGCCGACGTCGTGCACCGCGCTCTTCGGCCGGTAGGTGATCAGCGTCGCGGCCAGTGCGGCGCGGTCGCGGCCGTACTTGCCGTACACGTACTGCATCACCTCCTCGCGCCGCTGGTGCTCGAAGTCGACGTCGATGTCCGGCGGCTCGTTGCGCTCGCGGCTGATGAAACGCTCGAACAGCATGCTCATTCGCGACGGATCGACCTCGGTGATGCCCAGCGCGTAGCACACCGCTGAGTTTGCCGCCGAACCACGGCCTTGGCACAGGATGTCCTTCGATCGCGCGAACGCGACGATGTCGTGGACGGTGAGGAAATACGGTTCGTATTTCAACTCGGCGATCAGGGCGAGTTCGTATTCGATGAGTTCGTGGACATCGGGTTTGATCGGTTCATCTCCGAAGCGCCGCCGCAGTCCCGCTTCGACCAGTGCGCGCAAATGGCTCGCCGGCGTGGCCCCCGCGGGTACGAGTTCCTCCGGATATTCGTAGCGCAGTTCGTCGAGCGAGAACGCGCAGCGCTCGACCAGATCGAGCGTTGCGTCGGTCAGCTCGCGCGGATAGAGCGTGGCGAGGCGGGCGCGCGAGCGCAGATGTCTCTCCCCGTTGCCGAACAGCGCGTAGCCGCATTCGGCGAGCGGGGTGCGCAGGCGGATGGCGGTGAGCGTATCCTGCAGTGCGCGCCGCGCGCGAACGTGCATGTGGACGTCGCCCGCCGCGACGAGTGGCACGCCGGTCACGCGCGCTAACGCCTGCAGGTGTACCAACCGCGCGCGATCGCCTGAGCGCGCGAGCAATTCCGCCGCGATCCATGCGCGGCCGGGGAACGTATCCGCGAACCAGCGGGCGTCGGCGGCCGAAAGTTCGTCATGCGCTGCGGGCGGAATCCACAATGCAGGACAACGCGGGGCCAGTGCCACAACATCCTCGCGGGTCAGCGCATAACTTCCTTTCGTCGCGTTGCGCCGGCCGCGCGTGATCAATTGCGCGAGGTCACCGTAGCTCGCGCGGTCGCTGGCATACAGCACGAGCTTCAGGCCGTCGGCCAGCGTGAACTCGCTGCCGATGACGAACTTGAGACCGGTGTCCCTGGCGGCGAGATGCGCGCGCACGACGCCGGCCACCGAGCATTCGTCGGTCAGCGCGAGCGCGGCGTACCCGAGTGCGTGCGCCCGCTCGACCAATTCCTCCGGGTGCGACGCGCCGCGCAGGAACGAGAAGTTGGAGAGGCAGTGAAGTTCGGCGTACGGGGGAAGCATGCGGCACTCGGGGCTGCTCGCGAGATTTTTGAGATAGGTTCTGGCCCTTTGGCAAGTATACCGTACGTTTATACGGTATTGTGCCGGCGTCGTGCAGGCTCCCTGCTGCGCACCAGAATTCGGCAGGGCGCCTCCGGTAAACTGCCGTGCTTCGTCCGCGCCGCTTTTCCCGCCGAAAGTCCTGCAATGCCCGCCATCGCCTTCGACCGTTTCTACCGCTACGCCGAACTCACCGAATTACTGCACGCATTCGTCCGCGAATTTCCGCATCTCGTTTCGCTCGAAGCCATCGGCAAGAGC
>JAYTIR010000230.1:0-5151 GCA_043731765.1 Burkholderiales bacterium | reverse complement strand
CCGGTGGCGACGAAGGCGACATCATGTACGCGCTGCGCGAAGTGGCGATGGCGAAAGAGGGCGTCGCGGGGGTCGCGGAGGCGACCGGCTTGTCTCGGGAGACGCTTTACCGGACGCTCAGTCGTTCCGGCAACCCGCGGCTTTCGACGCTGCTTGCGGTCATGCGAGCTGCGGGAGTGCGACTCAAGGTGGAATCCGTCGGCTGACAGGCGAGTGGTATTTAACATCGCTGGTAACAAGTACCGGCTGGTGGTCTGGATCAATTATCCGTACCGCGTGGTTTACATTCGATTCATCGGAACGCATGCGCAATACGATCGCATCGATGCGCAGACAATTTAGGAGCGCTTTCATGGAGATCAAGCCCATCCGCACCAAGGCCGACCACCGTACCGCACTGAAGGAAATTGAGACGCTGATGTCGGCACGCCCACGCACGCCCGAGGGCGAGCGGCTGGACGTGCTGGTAACGCTGGTGGAAGCCTGGGAGAAGAAGCACTATCCGATAGCGCTGCCCGACCCCGTCGAGGCGATCAAGTTTCGCATGGAGCAATCAGGTCTCGGACCAAAGGACCTCGTGCCGATGATCGGCCAGCTCAATCGCGTGTACGAGGTGCTTTCCCGCAGGCGGCCGCTTACGCTGGCAATGATTCGACGCTTGCACCAGGATCTTGGCATTCCTGCCGAGTCGCTGATCAACCCAACGGTCGAGCGGCGCGCCGCGTGACGGCGGCCGACCGCAATTGCAAGTAGTACACTAAGTGATATAGATTCCGTGAGGTACTAACGGAGATTTTCAGCGATGGCCAAGGCCACTAGCCTAATCCTCGATGCCGTTCTCGAAGGGGCCCGCGACCTGCATTCCGCAGGATTCTTGGCAACCCGGGCGACTGCGAACCGGTCGGCGAGGGCGTTTCCGAATTGAGGATCAACTACGGTCCCGGCTATCGAGTTTATTTTCTGCAACGTGGCAACGTGTTCATCGTCCTGCTTGCAGGGGGTGGCAAGCGTTCGCAGCACCGCGATATCGATATCGCCCTGCAGCTTGCCCGTAGCTTTTAGGGAACAAATCATGGCCAAGACTAGGACGCGGCCCTACGACACCGCGAATTATCTAAAGTCCATCGACGACATCGCGGGCTATTTGGAGGCGGTGCTGGAGGATGGCGATCCGGAACTCGTGGCAGCAGCGCTGGGCGACATCGCGCGGGCCAAGGGGATGACGCAGCTCGCGCGCGCGACGGGCCTCGGCCGCGAGAGTCTGTACAAAGCACTTTCCGCCAACGGGAACCCGGAGTTCGCGACGGTGCTCAAGGTGGTGCGGGCATTGGGGATGACGCTCACGGCCGCGCCCATGCGCGAACGTCCCAGGAAACCCCGCCGCCTCAAGGCCGCAAAAGTAGCTGCCGCCGCGTCAGTGCGCGGGTAGGTAACGACAGGTTTCGGCCCATCGCGCTGTATTGAGGGCCGGTCGTGCCCTAGGCCATCCGGCCGATTTCGCCCCGCCTCGACGTCCTCTACGTTACGCAAGTGCAGGTGCAGCGTGCCTGTCTTGATGTGGAAGACAAATGTCCATACAATCGATGCGGTGGGAATGGGACACCGCAAAGGCTGCGGCCAATGAAAGCGCCCCGCTACGATCCGGTTGATCTCGGCCTGGAGGGCGAATGCCCGGCAAAGGAAATACTATGCGCAAGGTTAAGGCCGAGCCCTATCGCGATATCGATTTCTCGCATGGGAAACGTGGTCCCGTGATGGCGCCCGATCCGGGCAAAACCAAGATTTCGATTCGCCTGGACAACGCCGTGCTCGACTACTTTCGTGGCGTAGTCGAGACGGCCGGCGGTGGTAACTACCAGTCGCTGATCAACGATGCTCTGGTTGCGCACATTCAGCGGCAATCGATGCTAGCTGCGGTACGCAAGGTCGTGCGCGAAGAGTTGGCAAAGATCGGTAGTTGAGGTTGGCCCGGTAGGCCAATCCCTTAACATTATATTCCCTATAGGTTATGATCTGGTCGGTCGAGTACACGGAGGAGTTTGGCGCGTGGTGGGACAGTCTGAGCGCCGCTGAGCAGGAGTCGGTTGCGGCGTCAGTCGGATTGCTCGAACAGCTCGGACCGGATCTGCCGTTTCCACATAGCTCGGGGATCGCGGGCTCGCGGCATAAGCGCCTCCGCGAGCTTCGCGTCCAGCATCGTGGTCGTCCGTTCCGAATCCTGTACGCGTTTGATCCAGGGCGCACTGCAGTGTTGCTCGTTGGTGGCGACAAGTCGGGCCAGGACCGCTGGTATGACGAATTTGTTCCTCTCGCCGACCGGCTCTACGACGAACACCTTGCCGAACGCAAGAAAAAAGGGTTTTCAGAATGGCCAAGCGATTCGAGGATCTTCGCCGAAAGATGCCTGCGCAACGGCAGAAACGCGCACGAGCGCGGACCGGCGCCATGCTTGCAGAAATCGCGCTTTCCGAATTGCGGCGTGGTCTTGGCGTAACACAGGACCAATTGGCAAAGTCTTTGGATGTCCGCCAAGCCGCGGTCTCGAAGCTCGAAGGCCGTGAGGATGTGCTCCTGTCCACGTTGTCCGCATACGTGGCCGCGCTGGGAGGCACGCTGGAGATCGTGGCGCGATTCGGTGACCAGGCAATCCGGCTCGACCCGCATGCCGCAACAACGAAGGTACGCTTGGACTCGTCGTTCCCACGGCTGAATCGCGGACGGAAACCGTCGAAGGCTAGAAGCCGAATCTGACGTAGTAGTACGATCGCGCGGACTTTCGAAGCACAATAGCCACCGTGATTGACCTTCAGGACTTCGCACGACGGTATCGGCGGCTGTTTGTCCTGACCGGTGCGGGGGTAAGTGCCGATTCGGGCATCCCTGGCTACCGCGACGAAAACGGCAACTGGAAGCGCCGCGCGCCCGTGATGCTGCAGGACTTCCTGCGCTCCGATGCCACGAGACAGCGCTACTGGGCGCGCAGCATGATTGGCTGGCCAGTCGTTGCGCGTGCGCAGCCAAACGCCGCCCACGTAGCACTCGCGTCTTTGGAGGCGATGCAGCGGCTGCATTTGCTGGTGACCCAGAACGTCGACGGGCTGCATCAGCGGGCCGGCAGCGCCGATGTCATCGAGCTGCACGGAAACATCGGTCGCGTAATCTGCCTCGGGTGCGGTGCGACACAGGCGCGCGAAACCGTTCAGCTCGCTTTAAAGGAGCAGAACCCCGCGTTCTTCGACGTAGTGGCGGAAACGGCACCGGATGGCGATGCCGATCTCGAGCATTGTGGGCTGGACGAGTTCAGCGTGCCGCAGTGTGGAAATTGCGGCGGCATGCTCAAGCCCGATGTCGTGTTCTTTGGCGAAGGCATCCCGCGCACCCGCGTCGACGCCGCGCTGGCCGCGCTGGAGGAGGCCGATGCAATGCTCGTCGTCGGCTCGTCGCTGATGGTGTACTCGGGATACCGGTTTTGCGAGCACGCGCATGGGATGGGCAAGCCCATCGCCGCGATCAACCGCGGCCGCACGCGCGCCGATTACCTGTTCACGCTGAAGGTCGAGCACGGATGCGGCGAGGTGTTGACCGACCTGGTCGAGACCCTCTCAGCGATCCCTTCACTGGTCTGAGGCGTTCGCCAGTTTCGCAATTGCGACTTCGGCGCTATGCTCAACAGCGCCGCGGCCATCCCGACCAGGCTGCCCGGCGCTTAACCGCCCACCCAAGGCGAAAAACGACACGCCCACAAGGCCTGGAGGAAGAAGTGAGTCACTCAGTGAGTCCGCTCCCCCCGCTTAAGCTGCACGTGCCCGAGCCGACCGGACGCCCGGGTCGCGAAACCGATTTTTCCTATCTCAATCTGTCGCCCGCGGGTGCCGTGCGGCGGCCGGCCGTCGACACGCGGCCCTCCGACACGATGGATGTGGCCGACGCGCTCATCCGCGTGCTGGACGACGAGGGGCGTGCGGTCGGTCCGTGGGATCCCAAGGCGGACCCAGAGCTGCTGCGTACCGGGTTGCGCGCGATGCAGAAGACCCGGATCTTCGATGCCCGCATGCAGATCGCGCACCGGCAGAAAAAGATTTCCTTCTACATGCAGAGCCTGGGCGAGGAGGCGATCAGCGTCGGACAGGTGCTCGCCCTCAACCCGGACGACATGTGCTTTCCCACCTATCGCCAGCAGGGCATTCTCGTCGCGCGCGGCTACAGCCTCGTCGACATGATGTGCCAGCTCCTTTCGAACAGCCACGACCCGATCAAGGGGCGCCAGTTGCCGGTGATGTACTCGTCGAAGTCGAGCGGCTTCTTCTCGGTCTCGGGCAACCTCGGCACGCAATACATCCAGGCCGTGGGCTGGGCGATGGCCTCGGCGATCAAGGGCGACACGCGTGTCTCGTCGGCGTGGATCGGCGACGGCTCGACGGCCGAAGCCGACTTCCACAGCGCGCTCACGTTCGCGGCGGTGTACCGGGCGCCGGTCATCCTCAACATCGTCAACAACCAGTGGGCGATTTCCTCGTTCACGGGCATCGCCGGCGGCGAGGCCGCCACGTTTGCGGCACGTGGCGTGGGGAATGGAATCGCCTCGATGCGCGTTGACGGCAACGATTTCCTGGCGGTGCTCGCAACCTCGAGCTGGGCCGCAGAGCGTGCGCGGCGCGGGCTGGGGCCGACGCTGATCGAATGGATCACGTACCGCGGCGGCGCGCACTCGAGCTCCGACGATCCGTCCAAGTACCGGCCGGCGGACGACTGGAAGCGATTTCCGCTGGGCGATCCCGTGCAGCGGCTGAAGAAGCACCTGTTCTCGATCGGCGCGTTGACGGAGGACGAGTACACGCGCATGCAGAAAGAGCTGGAGGACGAAGTGGTCGCGGCGCAGAAGGAGGCCGAGAGCTACGGCAGCCTCTCGTCCGGTCACGTGCACGATGCCTCGACGATGTTCGAAGATGTCTACAAGGACATGCCGGTGCACTTGAAACGGCAGCGTGAAGAGCTGGGAGCCTAAAGCATGGCCTCGATGACGATGATCCAGGCGATCCGCTCGGCGATGGATGTGATGCTCGGGCGCGACGACAACGTGGTGGTGTTCGGCCAGGACGTGGGATTCTTCGGCGGCGTGTTCCGCTGCACGGATGGCTTGCAGGCGAAGTA
>JAYTIR010000229.1:0-2065 GCA_043731765.1 Burkholderiales bacterium | reverse complement strand
CTGCCGCTGGCCGCGCTGATTCCGTTTCTCGGCGTTCTCATCTGGTATGCCGTAGGGCGCGGCCTGCGCCCGCTCGAGATCATGTCGCACGCCGTGGCCAAGCGTCAGCCTGACGCCATGGCGCCCTTGGCGGAGAACGGATTGCCGGAGGAGTTGCGCCCGCTTGCCGGCAGCCTGAACGCGCTGCTTGCGCGTTTGAGCGATGCGCTCAACGCCCAGCGCCGCTTCACCGCCGACGCGGCGCACGAACTGCGTACGCCGCTCGCTGCGCTGAAACTCCAGGTCGAGCTTGTGGAGCGAGCGCCTGACGCGACTGCGCGCGCCGCGGCGCTGGCCGAACTGGAAGACGGCGTCGACCGCGCATCGCATCTGGTCGAACAGCTGTTGGCCATGGCGCGGCTCGAGCCCGAGGCATTGGCCAGGAATTTCGGTGACTGCGACCTCGTGTCGCTGGCCAAGGATGCGATCGTCGCCCGCGTCGTCCTCGCCGCCGACAAGCGGATCGATTTGGGACTTGCGCGCGCAACCGCGTTACGCGTGCGCGGGGACACGGCGAGCCTGTCCATGTTGCTCGCCAACCTGCTCGACAACGCATTGCGGTACACGCCTCCCGGTGGACGCATCGACGTCGCCGTCGACCACGACGCGGGACACGCGGCGCTAACCGTTGCCGATACGGGTCCCGGCATTCCGGCCGGCGAGCGGGGACGGGTGTTCGATCGCTTCTATCGCGGGGCGAACACCGGAGTCGGTCCGGATCAAACCGGTAGCGGCCTGGGGCTTTCGATCGTCAAGCGCATTGCCGACGTGCATGGCGCCACGGTGACGCTTGACACCGCGGACGATGGACATGGACTGGTGGTGAGTGTCCGCTTTCCGATGGTCACCAACGCTTAAGGAGGGGTTAAGGCAACACACCTACATTGCATCTTGCGGGCCGGAAGTCGATGCGGCCCTTTCCAGCCAAGGAGAGCACGATGCAATTGAGCAAAGTCACTTACGCATTGATCGCCGCGGGTGTAATCGCCGGTCTGGCGACGGGCTACTCGCATTTCGACACACAGGCGATGGCAAACGCGAACGCCGCCACCGCGCCGGCCGGACTGATGGCGCCAGCCGTGGCCGCGAATGCCGCGGCAAATCTCCCCGATTTCACGGTGCTGGTCGATCGTGCCAGCCCGTCGGTCGTCAACATCAGCGTCGTTGCAAGCGCGAAAAAAGGCATGCCGAACGCCGATGACGACGAAGACGAGGATGTCCCGCCCGACTTCTTCAAGCGCTTCGGCGGCCCGAATGGCCCGCGTGGCGGCCCACAGCCACAAATGCGTGGCCTTGGGTCAGGCTTCATCGTGAGCCCGGACGGATACATCGTGACCAACGCGCACGTCGTCGACGGCGCCAGCGAAGTGACCGTCAAGCTGACCGACCGCCGCGAATTCACGGCAAAAGTCATCGGCGCCGACAAGCGCACCGACATCGCCCTGATCAAGATCGACGCCAAAAACCTGCCAGCACTGGACATCAACGCCAATCCCGCCATCAAGCGCGGCGAGTGGGTCATCGCGATCGGTTCGCCCTTCGGTTTTGAAAGCAGCGTATCCGCGGGTGTGATCAGCGGCGTGCATCGCGCGTTGCCGAACGGGCAGATGGTGCCGTTCATCCAGACCGACGTCGCGGTGAATCCCGGCAATTCCGGCGGTCCGCTGCTCAATGCCGCAGGACAGGTCGTCGGCGTGAACGCGCAGATCTACAGCCGCTCGGGCGGATACATGGGCCTGTCTTTCGCGATTCCCGCGGACATCGCCGCAAAAGTGGCGGAACAGTTGAAGACCTCGGGCAAGGTGCAACACGGCCGACTTGGCGTCGGCATCCAGGGCTTGGACCAGACTCTCGCGCAGAGTTTCGGCCTCAAGGATTCCAGCGGCGCGCTGGTCGGGACGGTCGAGAAGAACAGCCCCGCCGAGAAGGCCGGGTTCAAGCCGGGAGATGTGATCCGTTCGATCGACGGCGTCGCAATGGTCGACAGCACCGACGTCACGAGCCGCATCGGCAACGCCGCGCCGGG
>JAYTIR010000228.1:0-7044 GCA_043731765.1 Burkholderiales bacterium | reverse complement strand
TCCGGCGAAATCAGCTCCAGATAGGCCAACACGACCCGGGCGCGGGGGACTTCGCGCGCGACGCGTTCGCGGAGCCGCTCGAACGGCTCGGCCCAGCGCGCGTCGCGGGAACCATGGGCGAACAGGATGAGGCCAGCGGCTGGCATCGACCGATTATACGGTTGCCCCAAGTGGCTACCCGGCCCGACGTCTGCCGACGAGATGTACTTATATGCATCATGGCGATAACGGCATAGCGCGATATTCCTTTTGTTTATTAACACCTTACCCTAACCTGCCCGTCTCTCCCACGCGGGCACGCCTTGCATGTATCGCTACGACGCCTTTGATCAACGCCTTGTCGACGAACGCGTTGCCCAGTTCCGCGACCAGACACGCCGATTCCTGGCGGGAGAGCTGTCCGAAGACGAATTTCGTCCGCTGCGGCTGCAGAACGGGCTCTACATCCAGAAGTACGCGCCGATGCTGCGCGTGGCGATTCCCTACGGCCTGCTGTCGTCGCGGCAGCTGCGCATGCTGGCGCACATTGGCCGCAAGTACGACAAGGGCTACGGACACTTCACCACGCGCCAGAATATCCAGTACAACTGGCCGAAGCTGGAAGAAGCGCCGGACATTCTCGCCGATCTGGCCAGCGTGGAAATGCACGCGATCCAGACCTCCGGCAACTGTGTGCGCAATATCACCAGCGATCATTTCGCCGGCGCGGCGGGCGACGAGATCGTCGATCCACGGCCCTACAACGAGCTGATCCGCCAGTGGTCGACGTTCCATCCGGAATTCGCCTACCTTCCGCGCAAATTCAAGATTGCGATCACGGGTGCCACGACCGACCGCGCCGCGATTCTCGTGCACGACATCGGACTGCAGGCGGTGCGCGACGACGGGGGCGACATCGGTTTCCGGGTCATCGTGGGCGGCGGCCTGGGACGCACGCCCATCATCGGGCACGTCATCCGCGAATTCCTGCCGCGCGCCGAGATCCTCAATTACCTCGATGCGATCCTGCGCGTCTACAACCGCTTTGGCCGCCGCGACAACATCTACAAGGCGCGCATCAAGATTCTCGTTAAGGAACAAACACCGGCCGTTTTCGCGCAGCACATCGAAACGGAATGGGAACATTTGCGGGGAGGTGCTGCGACGGTCCCGGACGAGGAAATCGCGCGTCTCGCCGCGTTCTTCGTGCCGCCCCCGTACGAAAAGCTCCCCAGTGACGACACGGGATTTCGTTCCGCGGTCGCCGACAATCGTGCCTTTTCCAACTGGGTGAAGCGCAACGTCTTCCCGCACAAGGTGCCGGGTTACGCCATTGTCACGCTGTCGCTCAAGAAGACCGGCGTGCCGCCAGGAGACGCCACCTCGGATCAGATGGATACGGTCGCGGATCTCGCCGACGCGTACAGTTTCGGTGACCTGACCGTATCGCATGAACAGAATCTCATATTCACCGACGTGCGCCAATCGCAGTTGATGGCGCTGTGGAGTGAATTGAAGGACCTGGGTTTCGCGACGCCGAACATCGGCCTCTTGACCGATATCGTCTGCTGTCCGGGCGGGGACTTCTGCTCGCTGGCCAATGCCAAGTCGATTCCGATTGCGGAGGCCATCCAGCGCCGCTTCGACGACCTCGACTATCTGCACGACATCGGTGAACTCGACCTCAACATCTCCGGATGCATGAACGCGTGCGGACATCATCACGTGGGACATATCGGCGTGCTCGGCGTCGACAAGAACGGGTCCGAGTGGTACCAGGTGACGATCGGCGGCACGCAGGGCGAGCACGCAGCGATCGGCAAGGTGATTGGCCCGTCGTTCGCCGCGCACGAAATGCCGGACGTCGTCGCGCGCCTTCTCGACGTTTATGTCGACCATCGGCACGAGGATGAGCGCTTCGTGGACACCGTCCGGCGCTTAGGTCTCGACCCGTTCAAGGAGCGCGTCTATGCCGCAGCTCATTAGGAACGGCGCGCTGGTCGAGGACCGCTGGACCCTCGTGCGCGAGGTTGCTTCGACGGCCGAACTGTCGGCCACGAAAGTGATCGTGCCTCTGGCATTCTGGCTCGCGGCGCATGACGAGCTTCGTGCGCGCAGTGACGTGGGTGTGTGGTTGGCACCCGCCGACGACCCTGCCCTGCTCGCTGCCGATACTGCATCGCTGCCGCTGATTGCCGTCGATTTTCCAAAATTCGCCGACGGTCGCGGTTACTCCATCGGGCGGTTGCTGCGCGAGCGTTTTGCTTTCCTGGGCGAGCTGCGCGCCGTCGGCGACATCCAGCGCGACCAGTTGTATTACCTGCATCAGGTGGGATTCGACGCGTTCGTCGTGCGCGATGGCAAGGACGCGCAGGACGCACTTTCGTCGCTGCGCGATTTTTCCGACGGATACCAGCTCACGAACCGGCGCACACCGTGGTTCCGTCGATCCGGAACGGACGTGCCTGCCCGCATGCGAGGTACGACCGAATGAACGGCACTGTTTACCTGGTCGGTGCCGGCCCCGGTGCTCCGGACTTGCTGACGCTGCGCGCCGCGCGGCTGTTGGGCAATGCCGATATCGTTTTCCACGATGCGCTGGTGCATCCGGATACTGTCGCGCTTGCAGTAAACGCCGAAAAAATCGCCGTGGGCAAGCGCTGCGGACGACATTCAACGGCGCAGCAATTCATCAACAAGCGGCTGGTGGATGCGGCGCGCAAGCATGCGGTCGTGGTCCGGCTCAAAGGCGGCGACCCGATGCTCTTCGGTCGCGCACAGGAGGAAATTGCCGCGCTGGAAGCCGAAGGCATCCGCTGCGCGATCGTGCCCGGCATCACGGCGGCGTTGGCGGCGGCCGCCGAACTCAAGACATCGCTCACGCAGCGTGGCATCGCGCGCAGCGTGACCTTCGCGACTCCGCGTGTCGGTGCCGGCGGACATGCCAGCAACTGGGCCGATGGCCTCAAGGCATCCGACGCCGGCGCAATTTACATGGGCGTCGGTGAGGCGTCCGCTATTGCCGCCACGTTGCTGGCCGCGGGCAAGCCTTCCGGGCTGCCGGTCGCCGTCGTCGAAAGTGCATCGCTGCCGGATCAGCGCATCCGCTACACTACGCTGGCGGCACTGCCTCGGCTCGCTGCCGCGGAAATCACGGGTCCCGCATTGATTCTCCTGGGGCCTCAGTTCTCGGCGCGTGCTTCCGTCGCAGCAGATGATGTCGCCTTAAGCTTTCGCGACTCCACTCTCATTGCTACGGGCTGAACGCAGGAACCGGCGCGGTCCACGCCAGTTTCGAGAAGCCGCCCCGCGCGGCTTTTCTTGGCACAGTTATATATCAGAAAGTTCGGTTAATTGATTTGGTTATAGCTGACGGAGTTGTGAATTGAAATATCGCAACATCGCAGCGCTGATCGCCACATTTGCGATCGCCGTTGCTGGGTCGACCGCGCGTGCCGACGTCACGCTGCTCAACGTTTCCTATGATCCGACGCGCGAGCTGTACCAGGATTTCAATGCGGCCTTTGCGAAATATTGGCGGGCAAAGTCCGGGGAAAAGGTCACGATCAGGCAATCGCACGGCGGCTCGGGTGCGCAGGCCCGCAGCGTCATCGACGGCATCGACGCGGACGTGGTCACGCTGGCGCTGGCCTGGGACATCGACTCGATAGCCGAGAAGTCGAAGCTGCTGCCGGCCAACTGGCAAGCACGGCTTCCCCATAACAGCTCACCGTTTGTATCGACGATCGTATTCCTCGTGCGCCGTGGCAACCCCAGAGCCATCAAGGACTGGGACGATCTGGTGAAGCCCGGCATCGCCGTGATCACGCCCAATCCCAAGACTTCCGGCGGCGCGCGCTGGAACTATCTCGCCGCATGGGGTTATGCGCAAAAGAGATATGGCAGTGAAGCGCAGGCGAAGGAGTTCGTGCGCAAAATCTACGGCAACGTGCCTGTGCTCGATTCGGGCGCGCGCGGTGCGACGACCACGTTCGTCGAGCGAGGCATCGGCGACGTGCTGCTGGCGTGGGAAAACGAGGCGTACCTCGCGGTCAGGGAGCTGGGTCCGGACAAGGTGGAGATGGTCGTGCCGTCGTACAGCATCCTGGCCGAACCGCCCGTCGCGCTTGTCGACCGTGTGATTGACAAAAAAGGCACCCGCAAGGTCGCGGAAGCCTACCTTGAATACCTGTACGCGCCTGAGGGCCAGGAAATCGCGGCCAGGAACTTCTATCGTCCCACGCTTGAATCGGTCGCCAGGAAATACGAAAAGCAGTTTGCCAAAGTGACGCTGTTTCCGCTGAAGGAATATTTTGGCGACTGGCAATCCGCGCAAAGGGCCCACTTTGCCGACGGTGGGTCATTCGATCAGATTTACAGGCCCGGTGCGAAGTGACCGCACCGGATATTGCGTATCCGCGGGAACCGATGACCGAACGGGCACCTGAGGTCGCACGACGCATTGCGCGCCAAGGACGCGCCCGCGTGCTGCCGGGCTTTGGACTGAGCCTCGGCTATACGATTGTCTATCTCAGCCTGATCGTGCTGATCCCGTTGTCGGCGGTGTTCATCAAGACCGCGCAACTCACCTGGCCCGAATTTGTCGACGTCGTCACGGCGCCGCGTGTGATGGCGAGCTACCGGTTGACCTTTGGCGCGTCACTGGGCGCAGCCGTCATCAACACGGTCTTCGGGCTGCTCGTCGCATGGGTCCTCGTGCGCTACCGTTTTCCGGGACGACGTTTGGTGGATGCGCTCGTGGATTTGCCGTTCGCGCTGCCGACCGCGGTGGCCGGTATCGCGCTGACGGGACTGTTCACGGCGAACGGATGGATCGGTTCGCTGCTGACGCCGATGGGCATCAAGGTGGCCTTCACGCCGCTCGGCGTGATGGTCGCGCTGACCTTCATCGGACTTCCCTTCGTGGTGCGCACCGTGCAACCGGTGCTGGAAGAGTTGCCGCGCGAAATCGAGGAGGCCGCGGCCACGCTGGGCGCGACGCGCTGGGACAGTTTCCGCCGTGTCGTGTTTCCCGTCGTGCTGCCGGCGCTGCTGACCGGTTTTGCACTGGCGTTTGCGCGGGCGATCGGTGAATACGGTTCCGTGATCTTCATCGCCGGCAACATGCCGATGGTGTCGGAGATCACCCCGCTCATCATCATCACCAAGCTCGAACAATACGATTACACGGGAGCAACGGCTATCGCGGCCGTCATGCTCGTCATTTCGTTCGTTCTGCTGCTCGCGATCAATGCGCTGCAGGCCTGGACCCGTCGCCGGCAAGGCGCGCTGGCCTGACCCATCGCACAGCCCATGGCATCGTCGACCACACTGTCGTATCCCGGACCGAGCCCGACTGCCACCGGCGAACCAGCGCTCGTGCGCGGGCTGCTGATCGCTCTGGCGCTCGCGTTTCTCACGCTGTTCCTGTTCGTGCCGCTGGCGTTCGTGTTCTACGAGGGCCTGAAGAAGGGGCTCGGCGTCTATCTGGCAGCGATCACCGAGCCGGATGCCCTGGACGCGCTCAAGCTGACGATCCTTGTCGCCGGCATTGCGGTACCGCTCAATCTGGTCTTCGGAATTGCCGCAGCGTGGTCGATCGCCAAGTTCAGCTTTCGCGGCAAGAACCTGCTGATCACGCTGATCGATCTCCCCTTTTCGGTGTCGCCGGTCATTTCCGGACTCATTTACGTGCTGATCTTCGGCCTGCAGGGGTGGTTCGGTTCATGGCTGCGCGAACATGACCTGAAGATCATCTTCGCCGTTCCGGGCATCGTGCTCGCGACGACGTTCGTGACCTTTCCCTTTGTGGCGCGCGAATTGATTCCGCTGATGCAGGCACAGGGCACGGAGCAGGAAGAGGCCGCAACGGTTCTTGGTGCAGGCGGCTGGCAGACGTTTTGGCGGATCACGCTGCCCAATGTGAAGTGGGGACTGTTGTACGGCGTGATCCTGTGCAATGCGCGCGCCATGGGCGAGTTTGGCGCGGTGTCCGTGGTTTCCGGCCACATTCGCGGGGCGACCAATACGCTGCCGCTGCAAGTCGAAATTCTCTACAACGAATACCAGTTTGCCGCGGCGTTTGCCGTGGCGTCGCTGCTGGCCTTGTTGGCGCTGGTCACGCTGTCGCTCAAATTCATCGTCGAGCGGCACACGCATGCCCAGCCGCAACCCTCGGAGCCTCGTCCATGAGCATCGAACTGAACGGCATCGTCAAACGCTTCGGATCGTTTGTCGCCGTCGACAACGTCGACCTCCATATCGAGACCGGCGAACTGCTCGCCCTGCTGGGACCTTCGGGCTCGGGCAAGACGTCGCTGCTGCGGATGATTGCCGGCCTCGAAGCCCCGGACGCCGGCACCGTGTCGTTTCAGGGCAAGGACGCCACCGACACCCATGCGCGCGATCGACAGGTGGGATTCGTGTTTCAGCACTACGCCCTCTTCGGCCACCTGACCATTTTCGAGAACGTCGCATTCGGCTTGCGGGTGCGGCCGCGCAAGCAGCGGCTGCCCGGGAAGGACATCGCAAACAAGGTGAATGAGCTGCTCGCGCTCGTGCAACTCGACTGGCTCTCCGACCGCTATCCGCATCAGCTCTCCGGCGGACAGCGGCAGCGTGTCGCGCTCGTGCGCGCGCTTGCGGTCGAACCTCGCGTGCTCCTGCTCGATGAGCCCTTCGGCGCACTGGATGCGCGCGTTCGCCAGGAATTGCGGCGCTGGTTGCGGCGGTTGCATGACGAGGTGCACGTCACCAGCGTGTTCGTGACCCACGACCAGGAGGAAGCGCTCGAAGTTGCGGATCGCGTCGCGGTCATGAACCACGGCAGGATCGAGCAAATCGGCGCGCCTGCGGACGTCTACGATCATCCGGCGACGCCGTTCGTGTTCGAATTCCTGGGGCACGTGAATCGGTTGCCGTCCCGGTTGTTGAACGGCCCCGACGCGTTCGCGCGTCCGCACGACATCGCCGTCGAGCGCACGCCTGCCCATTCGGCGCTGGCTGCGCGCTTCGTGCACGGGTCCGCCATCGGTCCGGTCGCGCGCCTCGAGTTCGCGCTCGAGC
>JAYTIR010000227.1:0-3642 GCA_043731765.1 Burkholderiales bacterium | reverse complement strand
AGATCGTCGACGGCCCTCGCAAAGTCCTGATTCATAATAACATAATCGAATTCGCCGCAGTGCCGCATCTCCTCGCGCGCGGCTTCCATGCGGCGCGTGATGACTTCCGGTGTGTCCTGGCCTCGCTTTTCCAGCCGTTCCTTGAGTGACGCCAGCGACGGCGGCAGGATGAAGACGTGGACCGCATCGGGCATCAGCCGGCGAATCTGCGCCGCTCCCTGCCAGTCGATTTCGAGCAGGACGTCGTGACCCTGCTGCACCTGTTGGCGAAGCCACGTGGCCGACGTCGCATACCAATGGTCGTGCACGTGCGCGTGCTCGAGGAATTCCCCGCCGTCCTTGAGTGCCATGAATTTCGTCTCGTCGACGAAGTGATAGTGAACACCATCCTGTTCGCCGGGCCGGGGTGCCCGCGTCGTGTACGACACCGAAAGCCGGATGCCCGGCTCGCGTTCGAGCAGCGAGCGCACGAGGCTCGTCTTGCCGCCGCCCGAAGGCGCCGCGAGCACAAACAGGCAGCCGGAAGCCGGAGGCGCCTTGGTGAGGACCGCGGTTGGGGTCGTCATACCGATGCCGTCACGCTCACTCGCGGCCTCCTTGGACCACCTTCGCGTGGCGACAGGTGACGTGTCGGCCGCCGTCGGTCGCGCGGGGACGCGCGCTGCGCGCCTCCCTCGGCTTCGCCTCGGCCCCCGCGCTCACTCCACATTTTGTACCTGTTCGCGCATCTGCTCGATCAGCACCTTGAGTTCCAGCGACGCCTGCGAGATTTCGGCATCCACCGACTTGCTGCCCAGCGTATTCGCCTCGCGGTGCAATTCCTGCGCGAGGAAATCCAGGCGCTTGCCCGCACTGCCGCCCGCGCCGAGCACGCGCCTCACCTCGGCCACATGCGTGGTCAGCCGCGACAGTTCCTCGGCCACGTCAATTTTTGTCGCGAACAACGCGAATTCCTGCTTCAGGCGATCCTCATTCGGGTCGAGTCCCGCTTCCTTGAGCCGCTGCGCGAGTTTTTCGTTGAACGCGGCGTGGATGGCCGGAATGCGCGGCGTCACACGCGTGACCTGGGCCTCGATGCCATTGCAGCTGGCCTCGAGGACCGCCTGCACCTTCGCACCTTCCCGCCGCCGCGCCGCCGCCAGATCCGTGACGGCGAGGTCGACGAGCGCCGCAACTTTCGCGGCAAGTTCTTCGGGGGGGATCGAAGGCTCGGCCAGGACGCCGGGCCAGCGCAGTATTTCGCCGATTGACAGCGGCGCGGCGGTTGGAATGGCGCGCAGGACCTGCGCGGCCGCGTCCGC
Organism: Burkholderiales bacterium; assembly: GCA_043731765.1. GTDB lineage: Bacteria > Pseudomonadota > Gammaproteobacteria > Burkholderiales > Casimicrobiaceae > VBCG01. The sequence continues at coordinate 2,341 of JAYTIR010000227.1, read as the reverse complement.
CAGTTGCCGCACTCTTGCGGCATCCACCGCGAGCGTCGCGGCGCCGGGGGAGGTCCGGCTTACTGCCACGCGGCATTCCACCTTCCCGCGCTTCAGTTCGCCCGAGAGTCTTTCGCGCAGTACGGTCTCCAGGTGACGAAATTCGTCCGGCAGCTTCACCGTGACATCGAGATACCGGTGATTCACCGACCGCAGTTCGACCGAAAGGGACAGGCCCGGCAATTCGGCGGCCTCCGCTGCAAAGCCGGTCATGCTGAGGATCATGAGGGAGTTCCTGTCCCGCCGCGCAACGTCAGGTTCCGGCGACGTTTTGGCACTTTTTCAGACCTTGGACGCATATTTGCAAGCATTTGCGCGGCTTGCGAACATGTTTCCTTTACTTTGGCTGCCGGGTTGCCGAGAATGTAAGCGCTAACCGTCCTCGGCGCAAGTTGAAGCAATGGCCGCTGGCATGCGATTTGCGCCTGTTTGCGATTGAACATGGATTGGGGGTCCCGATTTCTCAGCCCTTGCGCACTTTACGAAAACTCATTGATTTTACGAAAAAGCCCTGATGGCCGTCACCAACCAAGCCCTCGTCGGGGGCTACCAGCTCCTGAACTACCGGATCGACCGGCAGATCAGCCGTGGCGGCTTTTCGATCGTCTACCGTGCGTTCGACGATTCCGGCGCGCCGGTGGCGATCAAGGAATACCTGCCGTCATCGCTGGTGTTGCGCACGGAGGGCGATATCGTGCGCGCGAGTTCGGCCGAAAATCTCACCTCGTTCCGGTATGGAATGAAGTGCTTTTTCGAGGAAGGCCGCGCACTCGCCAAGATCAACCACCCGAACGTCGTGCGCGTGTTGAACTTCTTCCGCGCGAACGAGACCGTGTACATGGTGATGCGCTATGAGCGCGGGCGCACGCTGCAGCAGCAGATCCAGATGCGCCAGGACCAGATGTCCGAGCGGCTGGTGCGGCACGTGTTCATGCATCTTCTGAACGGCCTGCGCGAGGTGCACACGCACAAGCTGCTTCACCTCGACATCAAGCCCGCCAACATCTACCTGCGCACCGATGGCACGCCGGTACTGCTCGACTTCGGCGCCGCGCGGCAGACGCTGACCAGCGGGCGGCCCAAACTGGCGCCGATGTACACGCCGGGGTTCGCGGCGCCCGAGCAGTACCGCGAGCCTGACCGCCTTGGCCCGTGGACTGATGTGTACGGCGTCGGGGCCTCGATGTTCGCGTGCCTTGCGGCCTTCGCGCCGCAGGCCGCCGATGCGCGCGTGCAGGAGGACCACCTCGTGTCGGCGAAGAAAATCTGGGCGGGACAGTACTCCGAAAACATACTCGAGGTCATCGACTGGTGCCTGCGCCTCGATCCCCTCGAACGACCGCAGAGCGTCTTTGCGCTGCAAAAGGCCATTCGCGACATCCCGCAGACGAAGCGCAAGCTCACGTTCATGGGCAATCTCAAGAAGATGCTGTTCTCGCAAATCGGCGCATAAACTGGCGGTATGCGTTTCACGATTTTCCAGGAATCCCGCAAGGGTTCGCGCAAGGTCAACCAGGACCGGCTCGCGTACACCTACAGCCGCGACACGTTGATGTTAGTGGTCGCGGATGGCATGGGCGGGCACGCGGGCGGAGAGATCGCCGCACAGATCGCCGTGCGCCTCTTCATCGAGCGCTTCCAGCAGGAGGCGAAGCCGGTCCTCAAGAATCCCCTCAAATTCCTGCAGGACACGATGCTGCGCGCGCATGCCGCGCTCGGGTCCTACGCGAACCAGTTCTCGATGCTCGAAACGCCGCGCACGACCTGCGTGTGCACCATCGTGCAGGCCGGTCACGCCTATTGGGCGCATGTCGGCGACTCGCGGCTCTATCTGTTCCGGCAGGGCGGACTCATCGGCTCCACCAAAGACCATTCCAAGGTGCAGTACTTGGTTGACCAGGGCATCATCGGCGTGGACGAAGTCATCGACCACCCCGACCGCAACAAGATTTTCAGTTGCTTGGGCGGGCTGGTCGATCCGGTCATCGACCTGTCGCGGCGCACGCCGCTGCGCAATGGCGACGTGATCGTCATGTGCACGGATGGCCTGTGGGCCGTGCTCGACCAGAAGGAAATGTCGACGTGGCTGACCTCCACGCCCATCCTCAAGACGGCGCCGCAGATGATGCGCGAGGGCGAAAAACGCGGCGGCCCGGACGGCGACAACCTGTCCGCGATCATCGTGCGCTGGGGTCCGGAAACGCTGACCGACGAGCCGTCGACGACCATCACCGAAACATTGGGACTGGGCGAATTCGAGACCCAGATCGACCGGACGCTCACGCTCACCGACCGCAAGGGC
>JAYTIR010000226.1:0-4379 GCA_043731765.1 Burkholderiales bacterium | reverse complement strand
AATCTGCGCGAACCGCGGAGAGTTGGTCGATGCGTTCCGGTTGTTGCCGCTGCCAAGCCAGCTCGATCTGGGCGACAGCGCGGACGCGCAATTGCTGGTGCAGGCGCATGTCCCGGGACGTGGCATGTACTACCAGATCGCCGCGTGGAAGGGCAGCCTGCTGGCAGGCATTGCCGTGGACAAGGTACTTGCCGATCCCGAGCCGATGGGCCCCGCGACCGTCTGTCGTTACCATCGCAACGATGAGGTGCGCGAATTTGCGCGACTTCTGGCCGAAGGATTGGGCATCACCGGATTGCTGGGACTGGAATTGATCGTGCACGAGCGCACACTGGAGCCTTACCTGCTCGAAATCAACCGCCGGATCACGCCGGGAACGCATCGCGGCGCCTATTTCGGCCTTGACCTTTGCGCGGCACTGTATGCGGCGTTGCACGGAAAGCCTTCGCCATCGCGCACCGATCTTGATGTGGGCGAGGAGGACATGGTTGCCCACTTTCCGCAGGAGTGGCTGCGCGACCCCGACAGCCCCAATCTGCGCAAGCTGCGGGTCGATGTCCCATGGGATGAGCCGGAATTGATCGAGGCGATGTTGAAGTTGCGAAGCGAGCGATGACCTCGCCCGGTAACCGGCGCATGTTTGCGCATGGTCTGCGCCGCGGCTCCCGCTTGCTCACGGTCATTGCGTCTGGATTCCTGCCCATGACCGCAACGGCCGCGGCAATCGTCGAACGCCTGAACCGGAAGTTCGTGCGCATCGTCAACCTGCCCGATGTCCGCGCGAAGCTCGTCGCCATGGGCAGCGATATCGTCGGCAACACTTCGGAGGCGTTTGCGGCAGAAATCCGCGCTGACGTTGCACGTTGGGGGCCGATCATGGAGGCCGCGGACATCCGCCGCGAGTGATGACGACGTCGCGCAACGCACTTGGCGAAATCCTTTCCCGAGGTGATCGCTCGGGCGCGCAACCCGTTCAAACGCGCGCGGTCCGGCACGATCCGGGGCGCGCAGGGTTCGCGCTGCGGCGCCGACTCGTTCTGGGCAGCGCGACCGTGCCCCTTTGGCTCGCGTGCCGGGGTTACGCCGCGGACGTCGGCCGGTATCCTGAGCGTCCGATCCGCTGTGTGATTCCGTCGCCGGCGGGAGGCACGGGCGACGTTCTTGTCCGGTTGGTCGCGCCGCATTTGAGCGAGGCCATGGGGCAGCCGCTCGTCATTGACTACAGGCCGGGCGCCGCAGGGCGGATCGCGATGGAACACACCGCCAAGGCGGCGCCCGACGGGTATACGCTGTTCCTGGCGAACAATGCCACCACTTTTATTGCGCCGGGCGATTCGGCCGCCGCCGGCCTCGACCCGCGCCGCTCGTTCGTCCCGGTGACCAAACTCGCGAGCATTCCCGTCGTCATTGCCGTATCGCCGGCGCTGGGTGTGACAACGCTCGCGGCGTTGCTCGAGCGCGCGCGGCACGAGCCGGGCCGATTGGCGTTTGCGAGCAGCGGCATCGGGTCGACGTCGCACCTCGCGGCCCGCCTGCTGTTTCGGCGCGCGGGTGTCACGCTGCTCCACGTGCCCTACCCGGGGACCGCATTCGCGGTGAAGGACGTGCTCTCGGGCGAAGTGCCCGTCCTCTTCACGTATCCGCCCACGGTGGCTGGCCACTTGCGCAGCGGCCAGTTGCGCGCGTTGGCAGTGACTGGCGCGCGCCGCGTGGCGGCCTTCGCGGACATTCCAACCGTCGCGGAAAGCGGATATCCGGATTTCGACGTCACGACCTGGTATGGCGTGCTCGTGCCGATCGGCACGCCGGGAGAAATCGTGCGGCGCCTTCATGACGAACTGGTGCGCGTCATGGCGCTTCCCGAGGTGCGGGAACACTTCGCGCGGATGGGCATGCAGCCGGTCGGCAATTCACCCGCTGCGTTTGCGGCTGAACTCGACGGCGATTACCTGCACTGGACGATGTTGATGCGCGATTTCGGCAAGGCAAGCGAGTAGCGCAATGGCGTGGATGCTGATCGCTGCATGCGTTTCAGCGCGCCGTAAAATTTCAGGTTGCGCATGAAGCCAGCGGTGCTGCTGGTGTCGACTGCGACACGCTGGCTGGGAACCGCGCGCATGCCGCGCGTATTGGCCCGGGCCGGCTTCGATGTGGCCATGCTCGCGCCGAAAGGGTCGCTGGCAGCGAAATCGCGTTATCTCTCCGCCGTCCTGTTCCTGCCGGACGACACGAATACGATGCAATGGCTGCTGGCGCTGGTCGCGATGGTCGACAAGGTCTCTCCGCGCCTGCTCGTGCCGTGCGACGAGATGGCGGTCCGATTGTTGTTCGCGCTGGTGCTGGAGCCGCCGAAGGGACTTGCACCGGCCATGCGGTCACGGCTGGCCGCGCTCATCGGCGAATCGCTGGGCGACCCGGGGTTCTTCATGACCAGCATCGACAAGACGCTGTTGCCGCCCGCGGCGGAGGCGCTCGGCATGCGCGTTCCACCATACGCCGTTGCCGGCACGGTAGATGAAGCCCTCGCTTTCGCCTCGGACCGGGGGTATCCGGTCGTCCTCAAGCGCCGCTTCGGTTTCGCCGGCCGCGGCGTGGCGGTGGTGTCGACGCCGGCCGAGCTGACCCGCGAAGCGCGTTCGCTGATGAGCCCGGACCAACTGGACCTGGGCGTATATCAAACCCCGCGATTGCTGGTGCAGGCATTCATCGCGGGACCACATCACGCGCAGGCGCTGGTGGCGCACGACCGCTCGCCGCTCGCCGCGTTTGCCTGGGAGCGGTTCGTGGCGACGCAACCGGTGAAGGGACAGACGACGGTCGTCCGTTTCGTCGACTCGGGGCAGACGCGCGCCTGCGCCGAGACGCTCGGCCGCGCGTTCGGCATCAACGGCTTCTTCAGCATCCAGTTCATCCTCGACGCTGACACCGGCGAAGCGCACTTGCTCGAAATCAATCGACGGATCGTGACCCACATGCACATGGGGGAGCGTGTCGGCGTCGACCTTGCTGCCGCGCTCAATGCGCGCCTCATGGGCGTTCCTGCTCCACCTTCCCGGCCACCCGGTGGGTCGCTGCCGACCGTCGCGGTGTTTCCGCGCGAATGGTTGCGCGACCCGTCGAGCCGTTATCTCTGCGATTTCCCCACCGATGTGCCGTGGGACGAGCCGGAGTTGTTCGAGGCGATGCTGGCGATGCGGCACGACGCATGACCCCAAACTCCGGGTAGCACCTACTGCATTCTCTTCGCGTAGAGAAGGGGAAACTCGGCGCGTCGAACGAAACCGAGTCCTTCGTACATGGCGATGGCGCGATCGTTGACGCTTTCAACATGCAGGAAGGGAGTCTGGCCTGCGCGCAGCATCCGGTTGATCACCCGACGCATCAATGCGCGTGCATAGCCTCGCCCCTGGACTTCCGGGTGCGTGCAGACGCCGCTGACTTCACGGTGATCGCCGATCCACATCCTTTCGCCGGCCATGGCCAGCAGCCGCCCATGCTGTCGAATGCCGACGAACGCGCCCAGCTCGACGGTGCGACTGCGAAACGGACCCGGATGCGTGAGCTCGACCAACGCCAGCATGTCGCCGACATCGGCGGCGGAGAGCACGGAAACCTCCGCGTCGGCTTCCGGCAGCGGCGTCGAATCGCGGCGAATCATTTGCACGACGCGAATCCGATGCAGCGTCTCCCATTGCGCCGGCAACTCGGGCACATGTGCGCCGGCCACCGCGATGTCGCCACCGACTTCGACCAACGCCTGCAACGCCGCGATATTGTCGGGCGCTGCGGCAGGCAGTGCGCCCAACGGCGAGAATTCGCCCGGATAGCGCAGCGCGAGACCGTCACCCAGCGCCAGGTGTGCGTGCCGCGTGGTCAGGCACGACCAAACTGGGTTGTCGAGGGCGTTATCGTCGAAGAGGTCGGGCATGGCTCGTTGGTCTTTCACGGCGCGCGGAATATCGCATCGGCGTCGTCGTGCCAGCGCGCCGTTGCGCCGCATGACCGCGACCAGTTTCGAGTGCGAGCCCGCCGCGCCCTCACCCCATCATCGGCATGTGGAACCCGGGTGCCGCGCTGCCGTCGTCGGGCCAGCGTGTCGTGAGCGTCTTGCTCCGCGTATAGAACCGCACACCGTCCATGCCGTGCACGTTCAGGTCGCCGAACAGCGAGGAACGCCAACCACCGAACGAATAAAATGCCATCGGCACAGGAACGGGCACGTTGACGCCGATCATGCCGACCTCGACATCCTGTTGAAAACGGCGCGCGGCGTGACCGGAGCGCGTGAAAATGGCCGTGCCGTTGGCGTAGGGACTGGCGTTGATCAACGCAATGGCATCGGTGAGCGATTCGACGCGCACGACCGATAGCACGGGGCC
>JAYTIR010000225.1:0-12862 GCA_043731765.1 Burkholderiales bacterium | reverse complement strand
CTCGACAAACGCTGCCGCCTCATCCACTTTCTGGCAGCAGATACCGATCGCGCCGTGCGCAACCTGCTGCTTCGCGATGTCCGGACATTTGTGCGATTTGGCGTGCGGCCGCAACGCAAGTCCCGACCCGCGCACCGCGTTGGCCATGAGTTCCAGATTGCGCTCGAAAGGGTCGAGGTCGACGATCAGTGCCGGCGTGTCGATGGACGCCACTGAATCACCGGGCCGCGCGGGCATGCGTTGCATCAGTGTTTCCTGCCGGGTAATCCAGCATTGCGAAAATGCATGACGTCCAGATCCTGAATGTCGTCGTTCTGGGAACGCCAGCGCCCGTGTGTCGCGAGCAGGAATTCGGGTGTCCGTCCGCTGCTTGCCGCCGATCGTTGCACCTACCCCTGCTTCACCGCAATCAGGGAAATACTCTTCACGCCGAATTTCCTGCTCGCCGCCTTGGCGTTGTCCGAGATGAACTGGTAGCCCTTGTTGTCCTCCACCGTCCGGATCGTGAGGCCCGCCGCCTCGATCTCCGTACGGTAATCATCCTGCTGGAAGGCCCCGCCGATGCAAGCCGCCCACAGAGTGGAGTTGCAGACGATTCCGTCCGGCAGCTGCACTTCGGTCACAATGTCGGAGAGTGCGAGACGGCCGCCGGGCTTGAGAACCCGGGCGATTTCCTGGAACACCCTGGCCTTGTCCGCCGACAAATTGATCACACCGTTGCTGATCACCGCGTCGACGGACGCGTCCGGACATGGAAGCGATTCGATATAACCCTTGACATAAGTTACGTTGCGCATTTCGCTGCGGTCGCGAAGCCGCTCGGCCTTCAACCTCTGCGCGTCGGTCATGTCGACGCCGACCACCCGACCCGTCGGACCGACTTTCAAGGCGGCGACGAACGTATCCATTCCCGACCCGCTGCCGAGATCGAGGACGCTCTCGCCCTCTTTCAGATCCGCCAGATGAAAATAGTAGCCCACACCGGCGAACGATTCGATCGCCTCGGGAGGAATACGGTCGAGATCTCCGGGCGCGTAACCCAGGCGTTCGGCCATGGCCCGCCCCATTTCGAAATGAAACTCGCCTTCCGGGTGGAGCGCCACGTCCCGATACATGTCCTGGACCTTGGTTTCCAGCTCGGCGCGGTCAACCTTTGCGGTGGATGTCATGTAGTACTCCTGAAGGTGATTGGGCGGTACGTACGGTGGCAGAAGGTTGCGGATAGCGCCCTGCGATCTTCATTCCGCCATCCGCGATTGGTTTGCTCTATTTTGCCTGCGCGATACCTCTGTCCCGGTGACGTCGTCATCCCAATAGTTTCGCTGCTTCTGAAACGGCATGGCCAGTACCGCACCGATTGTATTGTCCTCGGGAAGGGAATAGCCGGCAATGCCGACGTCGATGCGCGACTGCGGCACATTCAGGCGCAGTGTCCCGTGCATTCGATCCCATACGGAAAACACCGTGGACCAATTCGAGTTGGTCTCCTGGAAGCGCTTTCCGTGATGGATGGCGTGCATCCGCGGCGTCACAATGATCAGGCTCACCCACCGCTCGAATCCAATGGGCAAGCGCAGGTTGCTGTGTTGCATATAGGTGTTGATTTGAAAGACAGTTTCGTACGCGACGAACACCCATGCAGGACCGCCGATGGCACTGATCTGCAACACTCGAAACACGCTCGAATAGGCGATTTCAACAAAGTGGAACCGCACGGCCGTAGTCACATCCAGGTCCGGATCGATGTGATGTGCGTTATGGAACCGCCAGAGCAGCGGCCAAGCATGGTTGGCGCGGTGCCAATAGTAGAACGACAGGTCCATCAACAGGAAAACAAGTGCCGCCTGGATCGCGGGATGCATCGCAATGATCGTCGCCAGGCCCCAATCGTTTTCCGTGGCCAGTTGCAGGACCCGCATGGCGATGGGTCTGACCACGACCAGCGCCACCGCGATGGCAATGGCGGAAACGACCGCGTTCACGACGAGCCGGGACTTGAGGGGGCTCTTTGCCCTTCGCAACGGGAAACGTCGTTCCAGGAAAAAGAGAATGATGAACATGGCAGGGACGAGATAAAATGTGAAATTCATGGCGGCCCAGTGCGGGATTTCCGTCCAACGTGCACAAGTGAACAAGGCATGAGCGTCCTGGAATCGGTGCTGACTTGCCCGAACTGCGGATTCACGAAGCAGGAGTCGATGCCCATCGACGCTTGCCAGTTCTATTATGAGTGCGTGAGTTGCAAGACGCTGCTGCGTCCGCGGCCGGGCGATTGCTGTGTGTTCTGCTCCTATGGCTCAGTCAAGTGTCCGCCCATGCAGCAACAGGTCGATAGCGGATGCTGTCGTTGACGCATTGATTTCCCTGCACGCGAGATTGGCGTGGCAGATGTCACGCGCGCCTCGATAGATCCGCGCCGTCCACCTTGCCGGGAAGCGCGCCGGCGATGCGGGCAGGAAAGCGCAAGCTGCGCCACAGTCCCGAAGGGTACAGACCCATCGCAAGGAGTTGTCCCGCGACCATCGCCACGATCCGCGCAATGTCGCGGACCGGACGAAAGTGACTGGGTCGCCCCAACGGATCGAACACCGCCGCGATCGGGACGGCGACGGTCAGGTAGCCGATCCTGGCCGCGCGGATCAACGCTTCGCTTTCGAAGGTGAATGCGGCGCCGGCGTCATGCCGCACTTGCAATTGCCGGAGCAACGCGGCCGGGTACAGCCGCTGGCCCGATTGGGAATCGGCGATCGGGTGACCCGCCGCCCACGAAATCCAGAAATCCGCAAAGCGGTTGGCGCGGCGTCGCGCCGTCGGGTATGACTCGCGGCCCTTGAGACGCGCCGCAACGATCACATTGTGCGGGTGCTCGGCCGCCGCCAGCAGCATGCGGCTCACGTCTTCCGGCTGATGCTGTCCGTCGCCATCGAGCGTGACGACCGCGTCGGCATCGCGTGCGAGCGCAAACTGGAAGCCGTCCCAGAGGCTCGCTGCCTTGCCCTCGTTCGTATCGTGCCGCAGAACGTGAACGCCAAGCCCGTCGAGTGCGGCACGGGTTCCGTCGGTCGAGCCATCGTCAACGACAATCACCAGCGCGCATTGGCGAAGCGACCGCTCCGCAATCGCGCGAATGGTCCGTGCCTCGTTGAAGGCGGGAATGACGATCGCTGCCGGCATCAGTAGATCGCTCCGTTGATCGATACGCACTGCCCGGAAATATAACCGGCCGCGTCCGAGGCCAGGAACGCGACCAGTTGCGCCACTTCCTGCGCCGTTCCCGCCCGCTGCATCGGGACCAGGCGCTTGATCGCATCGTCATCGAACGTCGCTTCCGTCATGGGCGTTGCGATGATGCCCGGCGCCACGCTGTTGACCGTGACGCCGCGTCGCGCGACCTCGATCGCCAGCGACTTCCCCGCGGCAATCAGTCCGGCCTTGGCGGCGGCGTAGTTCGCCTGTCCGCGGTTCCCCGCGAGCGCGGTGACGGACGCAATGTTCACGATCCTGCCCCATCGGGTGCGGATCATCGGCAGCAGCAGCGGCTGCGTGACGTTGAAAAATCCATTCAACACGACATCGATCACGTTGTGCCACTGCGTGTGCGACATGCCCGCAAGAGGTGCGTCCGCAGTCACGCCTGCATTGTTGACGAGGATCTGGATCGGCGCGCGCTCGAGCAGCTTGGTCATGGCCAGGCCGGTGACCGCAGCATCGACAATATCGAAGGACACTGGATCGGCAGAACCGCCGTCCTCGCGGATCTTTGCGGAAATTTCCTGCGCCAACTCGACGCGCAAATGCGCATGCACAAAGACGTGGTGGCCCGCGCGCGCGAGCTCCCGGCAAATCGCCGTGCCGATGACGCCCGTGCCTCCCGTCACCAGCGCGTGTTTCATTGTCCCGCTCCATCACGCAACATGACGGCCACGCGTCCCTCGACCACGATTGCGTCCTGCGCGGACACCTTGAATCGATACAGGCGCGTTTGGTCGTTGTTGCCCATTTGTTCGGCCTCGATGGTCAGTGGCCCTGCAATGTTGTCGAGCCGGCGCCGATGAAACACGCAATCCCGCGCGCTCAACAGCAATCCGCCACGCGGCCGCTCCTGCGCAGTCGCCGTGAGGCCACCGTGCGCCGCCACGGCCTGCGCCGCGAATTCGACGCCGTGGAGCGACGACAGGCCGGCCCGCGTGCGCAGAGGATTGGCGACGGAACGATGCTGCATGCTGGTACAGATGATACGTTGCCCATCCCAATATTCCACGCTGTCGAGCAGGCACATGGCACCCTGCTGCGGGATCAGCGCAGCGAGTCTCGCTCGGTCAGTGATCATGGCAGGTAGTCGAGCCACAGGCGGGACCCGTCCAGATAGGGAAATGCCATGCGCGCGCGGCGTAGACGCGCGATGGCCATGAGGAGCGGCAACGCTTCCGCGGCGGCGTTTCCCGAAAAGGGTTCGAGCAGTGCCACGGGCGGCGGAAGCACTTGCCCCTTCTGGTCCGGATCGGGTTTGGATTCGTCGATGCGTCCGTATCCTTTCGTGTGCGATCCCGCCACCGGCTCCAAACGCAGCGCACAGGCGAATGGCTCTGCGCTGCGCGCGAACGACGCCAATGCGGCGGGAAACGGGGCGTCATAGGCGATATACAGCACAGCGGCACCGGTGGCCAGCACCTGCCCATGCGCTTCCTTGAGCCCCGCGACAAATGACGCCGTGCCGGCGCTCACGGTGATCGAGGCAGCGCGCGCGTGGCTGCCGATGCTCCAGTAACCCGCGGGCGCGTTGAACACCGAGTTGTGGAACAGTGTCGGCGACAGCACGACCTGCGGTTGCGCGAGCGCGACAAGCATGTTGCAGAGGACCTCGCCGTCGCCGTCGGACGAGCTGAATACCGTGGCCATCTGCGCCACGTCCTCCGGAGGCATGCCTTGAATCGCCTGCATCGCGGCACTGATGGCAAGTCTGGTCGTGGCGTTCGCGCGGCGTCGTTCGACAGGAGGAAGGCAATCCGGCGCGAGCCGCGGCAAGGGATCGAGCGCCGCCGGGACATCGGATTGCAACACCGATTGCGCTTGCGTCCAGTTCGCCATTCCTGTCGCACAGACGCCGATTCCGGCAATCGCAAGTGGCGTCACGGCGCGGTTTCCAGAATGAGGCTGCAATTGGTGCCGCCGAAGCCGAACGCGTTGCACAGGACGCGCCGCAATGGTCGCGAATGCGAATCGAGTAACACGGCGCAGGCAAGAGCCGGATCGACGCGCTCGCAGTTCTGCGTCCCCGGCATCCATTGCTGGCGAAGCGCCAACTCCGCGATCAACGCGCCGATGATCCCCGCAGCCCCGAGCGTGTGGCCGGTCCAGCCCTTGGTCGAGCTCACCGGCGTGGCGGCACCGAACACCGAGAAAACCGCGCGATCCTCCGCCGCGTCGTTCGGCCGGCTCGCAGTGCCGTGCAGGTTGATGTAGTCGATGTCGCCCGCCACCAATCCTGCATCGCGCAACGCCGATTGCATCGCGCTGGCCGCGCCGGCGCCTTCCGGATGCGGGCTGGACATGTGGTACGCATCGCTGCTTTCTCCGGAACCCGCGAAGCGCACGGCGGCGTCCGCTTGAGGATCGAGCAGCGCAAAGCCGGCAGCCTCGCCGATCGAAATTCCGTCGCGATCCATTGAGCAAGGCCGGCAGGGATGGCGGGACAGCAATTCGAGTGAATGGAATCCGTACAACGTGGACAGCGCGAGCGAATCCACGCCGCCGACAACCGCCGCGTCGCATTCTCCCGCCGCTATCGCCCGCGAGGCCGTCGAGAACACCTTCGCGCTTGACGAGCACGCCGTCGAAATCGTCGCTGCGGGCCCGCTCAAGCGCAGATAGGCACGCACGAATTCCGTCGTCGCAAAGAGGCTGTGCCGGCATCGATAGAGTTCCGGGGACAGGTTGGCGACGCCGTTTGACTCCTGCCGGGCAGTCGCGCGATACGCGAGTTCGGTGGCAAGAATGCCCGAAGTGGTGGTGCCCAGGAACACGCCGATGCGATCGGCACCATGGCGTTGCGCAGCGGCACGGACCGCGGCCACGAATCCGTCCTGTTCGAGCGCCAGCAGCGCAAGCCGGTTATTCCGGCAATCGTAGACGGCAAACGCATTCGGCATGCGCGACGATTCAACCGCGTCCACTCTTCCAATCCATGTGTTTAGCGTCGCCGCGGGCTCGAAGTCGTTCCTGCGCAATCCGCTTGCGCCTGCTTGCAGTGCGCGCAGTACTTCACCCGTGCCCACGCCGCAGGCGTTGATCATCGTCGAGGCGGCAATGGGCAGCGGATGCATGTCGTGCGGCTCCGTCAGGCGGGATCGCGCGCAAATAGGAGCAGTGCGCAGCAGACGAGACTGTAGATGACGCCCAAGGCGACCGTCACCCCGATGACCTGCAGTACGGCAATCCGTGACAACGCGAGCACGCCGAAAGCGCACATTGTCGTGCCGCTGACCACGGCAAGTGTGCGCAGCGTTCGCCGGGAGTCCTCATGCGCCGCGGCGGCACGCGCGAAGAACAGCGCGTAATTGATGCCCACGCCCAGGACCAGGAGCAGCGCCACCAGGTGCAGGACTGACAGCGGCGCGCTGACGGCGATCAGCGTGCCGGCCGTCAGCGCAATAGCCAGAATGACCGGGGCCATCAGGCGAAGTGCCTGCGTCACGCTGCGCAATCCATGCGCCAGAACAACGAATATGAGCAGCGCACCGAGGCCGGAATACAGCATTGTCCGGTGCCGAAAGACCGTCAACATTTGCGACGACTCCGCACGTAGATCGATCCAGCGGACCTGCGCACTGCCCATGGCAGCGGCGCCATGCGCGATGAAGGAAGGGTCGGTGACGCCGCTCAGCGGGACGACCGCGTACCAGGCATCGCCTCCGATCGCTCCATCGGCATTGCCGTCGTGCCGAAGCAGCGACTCGGCTTTGAAACCCAGCGCGTTGCCCGCCATGGCCTCCAACGTGATTGCCGGTGCGCCACGCGCGTCCTCCACCTCGGCCAGGAATGGATCGAAGGTGCGCGGGCGAAACGGCAGGCCGACGAGTGCCTTCGTGAGATTCGCGGCGAGGCGCGGACCTGAAGGCAGCGACGCCTGACGTCTCGCTTGTGCAGCCCTGCTTGGCAGAAGGTCGCTGACGAGATCGAACCCGCCGATCGCGCCGCTTGCCACCCAACGCTGCAACTCCGGACGCAGATCTTCCGCGCGCTGCAACACGTCCTCCTGCGTCGGACCGCTGACCACGAGCAGATAGCGCACGTCAGGAGCACCGAGCGCCTCCCTCAATTCGCGATCACGGTCCTTGAGTGCGGCCGGCAGCGGGTTCATGTTGGCAACATCGTCGTCGAACCATGGCCGGTTCCAGGAAAGCGCCGCCACCAGCATCGCCAGCGCGACAACGAATCCCCAACGCTTCCCGGCGCCAATGGAAAAATCCGGCGGGCGCGTCCGGTGCAGCAACTCGGGAACGCGAATCATCGACGCCGGAATCCAGAGCGGAAGCACCCAATACGTCATCGCACCGGCGGTCAGGATGCCTACCATGGTCAGCATTCCGAGCTGCGCCAAGCCCGGTAAATCTGCGAACAGCAGCGCCAGCGATCCACACGCCGTGGTGAGTATCGCCATGCGCAATGTCGGGCCGAGCCGGGTGCGCGCGTCCGACACGGATTCATTCAGGCGCAATTGGGTCAGCAGAAAACTGGGGTAATCAACCGCCTCTCCCAACAATGTTGCGCCAAAGCCGAGCGTGATGCCCTGCACGGTACCGAACCACGCGCTCACTGCAACAATGCCGGCGATCAATCCGGTCGCAGCCGGAAGAAAGCACAGCAGGACAACCGGCATGGACCGATATACCCAGAGCAGGATGCCGAGGATCAGGACAATCGACGCGATCGACAGGCGTGTCGCGTCCGCCGCGATCAGCGTTCGACTGGCAACGGCCATCGCTCCCGGACTCGAGTAGCGCATCTGCGCGGCGCCGTCCTTGCGCTCCGCGCCAAAGGTGCGTTCGAGCGCCGCAATCGCCCGCTGCTGGCCCTCGACGTCCCACCCGGGCGCCCTCGTTTGCGCGATCAGCAACGCGGCCTCGCCGTTGCGCGCGAACCAGACGCCGTCGACGCGCCTGGGCTGCATCGTCGGCGCAAGTTGCGCGAGTATGTGCAGCGTCTCACCCGTGGGATCGTTCGGGAGCCAGCGCTTCTCCAGCGCCCCGCCGCCTCCGGCAAGGCCTTCCAGGCGCTCCTCCAGCGCGGCGCGCAGCGCGTCCTCGTCGAAATGCGCGGCATCGACGCGATCGCTCAATTGATAGCGATGGCGCTCGATCAGCGCGAGTTCAACTGCTCCGATCGCGCCTTCGCCGTTGGCCACAAAACGAAATTCAGGATTTGCCATCAACGTGCGCACCATGGATCGGCTCATCGATGCAAGGCGGATCGGGTCCTCATGCGCGAGCTCGATGAGCAACAGCCGGCTGGTCGCCCCGTCGCGCAGTTCCCGGTTGAGAATGCGTTGCGTCTGCGTCTGGCCGCCGGGCAGGAAGGCCGAAAAATCGCTGTCAATTTCAAGCGCCACGGCAAACCAGGCCAACGCCGCCGCCACCAGCACCGCCCAGCCGGCCATGGTCCAGTAACGCGCGCTTTTCATTGGGTGCCATTCGCAGGTTGCACGATGAGCACCGTTCGATCACCCATGCGTTCGTCCACCTCGATACGCGTCAACTGCGCCTGCGCGCCCTCGATGGCGATGCGCTGGATGACGCCCGACAATGCGGGATCGAGAGGCA
Source organism: Burkholderiales bacterium (assembly GCA_043731765.1). GTDB lineage: Bacteria > Pseudomonadota > Gammaproteobacteria > Burkholderiales > Casimicrobiaceae > VBCG01. The sequence goes on along the minus strand of JAYTIR010000225.1, from coordinate 4,043 downwards.
GGAGTGTGAGGGTCCAGCGCGCGGCCTGACCACGGAGCTCGTAGGCGAAGTGACGCGCAAGTGCAGGTCGGTCTCCGGCAAGTGTGGCGCGAATGCCGGCCACCCACGCGGCCGGGCCCGGCTCGCCCGCAAGGTCAATCTGCCGGATACCGCGCCTGGTTTCGATCGTCAGCATGTTCCCGGCGATGTCCATGCGCTCGAAAAAAGGCGTCTCGACATGCATCTCCAGGCGATCGGGCCGGACATAGCGCAGCGTTCCCCGCCGCACGATGGGCGCGGTCAGCGTCGAGACATGCTTCGTTTCCTCGAACGCGACGCGGCTCGTTTCCACTCGCCCCATCAACGCCATCAGTTCGGCCAGGTCGAACGCATGCGCCGCAATCGGCAGCGCCATCAGGACAAGCATCGGAAAAAGCATGCGCGACCGGGCTATCCGATGCTCAGCGCGTTGCGGCATGCGTCCAGAAATCATAGAAATTGAACCAGTTGTACGGCGCCGTCCGGCAGCTTCGCGCAAGCCAATCGGCGTAGCGCTGGACTTGCGCCTGCAGGGCTTCGCGGCGCCCCTCGGACGACGCCGTGTGCGAATCGGCAAACGGTTCGAATTTGACGCGATAGCGCCGCCCGCCGCAATACACGGCGGAAAAGAGCACGACCGGCGACTTGAGCACCGACGCCAGGACGAACGGACCTTCCGGAAACGAGGCCGCGGCATCGAGGAATCGGCAGCGCAACATCTTGTCGCCTGCGACTACACGGTCGGCCAGCAGTCCCACGATTTCGTTGCGGGAAAGCGCCTCCGCGACCTTGAGCATCGTCTCCGGGCGCCCCAGCGGAATGATCTGCTGCGGCAACTCGCGATTGAGCGCTGCCAGCACGCCATTGAGCTTTTCGGCATTGTCTTCGTGCATCAGCACATTCACCGCCACGGGGCTCTCGGCGGAACCGAGCGCACGCAAAACGTCGAAGCTTCCGAAATGCGCGCCGTAGAGGAGGCATCCCCGCCCCTGCGCCAAAGCGCCGCGCAGCACGTCGATCCCTTCGACGTCGCAACTGACCTGGTCGTATTGTCCCGAAAGCAGCAAGACGCGATCGAGGATGGTCCGCGCAAAACAATGATAGTGGGCAAACAGATCCCGCCAACCCGGAGGACGTGCGAGCGCGCGGCGCAGGTAATCGCGCGAGGCACGACGCGCATTGCCCGAGAACAACAGGAAGTAGGCGCAGATGGGATAAAGAAACGCGCGGCCCACGCCGCGCCCGAGCAACAGCGTCACCTTGACGATGAGCCAGATGAGCGGACGGCTCCCCCGCTCTCGTTGCGCGAGCCAGGCCGGCTGCGCAGTCATGCGGCCACCGGATCGCGTTCGCAGATGAACTTCCCGACGACGGCATTTCTGCCGGCAACGTCGATCGAAAAGCGCGCGGACTTGCGTTGCAATATCTCGGCGCGCAAGGTCAGCGGCACCTCCGGCCCGACCGGGATGAGGAATTTGACTTGCGGGCATTCGCGCACGCGGTAGCCGTGGTCCGCGAGCAGCGCTTCCACAAGCTCCAGCAGGACGACACCCGGCACAATCGGATGGCCGGGAAAATGCCCCGGCAGCGCGGGATGGTCGGCAGGAACGGCGACTCCCCTTTCGAACGACTCGACATCGTCCGCGCCGTCGTTTGAAGGGGCGCGATGATGCGCCGGCAGCATCATTCGCAGTTCACCGACAGGCAGCTTGCCGTTCGCATCGCGCGGCAACGCTGCCACGATGACGAGTGGGCGCGGCATGAATGCCGAGTCGATCCTGCCCGCCAGGCCCGCACGAATTTCATCTTTGGTGCGCCCGGGCGCGACCACGATCGCCGCCAGCCTGGTTGCGTCCATGGTGGGCAGGAACAGCGCGCCGTCGTCCACGCCCGGCACCGCCATCAGTTCCCTGGTCAGCGCCTGCAGCGAAGCGCGCTTGCCGGCGATCTTCACCATGTCTTCGTCGCGTCCGATCACTTCGAACCTGCCGGCCCCGGCAAAGTCGGGGGACTCAGGCTGCAGCCGGTCGGACAGCGACAGCGTGTGCGGCAAATGCCCGCCGGACACCTGTGGCAAACCGTCGGTCGACAGCGAAAACACGAGTCCCGCAGCGGGCGTGAAAAAACGCGATTGGGCGGGACGGCGCGTGGCGAGGATGCCCCCCTCGGTACAACCGAAGATTTCTTCGACCGGGATTTCCCAGTCGCGTTCGATCGCCTGCGCCAGATCGCGGTCGAGCGGCATCGTGGCCGTGATGATGCGCCGGACACCGCGCAGCTTGCGCAGGTCGCGATGGAATGCACGAAGTTGCAACGGCGTCGACATCAACCAGACTTCGCCCGCTCCGTTTGCTGCCGCCAGTTCCACCGCATGCGCAAGATCCGCCGGATAGACCGGACGCGCATCGAGCAACGGCGTTCCCGAATGCAAGGCGAGCATCAATGTGGTTTCGAATCCGAACATGTGCTGCGGCGGAACGGTGCCGAGAATGGCCGCGTCTCGCGGCGGCGCACCGAACGAGCGAAGCAGCGTCTGCGCGCCTTCGCACAACTCGCCCCAGGTCTTGCCGTGCGGCTTGGGCGCACCGGTCGAACCCGACGTGAACAGGATCGCCGCGGTGTGCGCCGCGGATATCATCGGCGGCGGCCACGAAGCCGTTGGTGTCGCCGCCAAATGCGCACCATCGAGGGCCGGTCGCATGGCAAAGGTGACTGCGGTCGCAGAGATGTCCGGCGACGACGGCGCGTCGATCAGGCAGTAGCTGTCGGAGTAGGTCTCGCGCAGATCGTCGAGCGTACGAGTGAGCCGACTCGGTGGCAGCACCAGCGTGTGTCCGGCGAGAAGCGCAGCGGCGCTTGCGAGAAAAAATTCTGCGCGGCCATCGCAGAGATTGAAGGCGAAGCGCGCACGTGGCAATCGTGTGGACACTGCCGTCGCGGCAGCGCAAAACGCCGCCGCGCCCATTCGCCGGCCCCGGTCGAACAGAATGGCCTGGTCCGGCTCGAAACCGCGCAACAAGGGCAACATGGCATTGATGATCAGCGCTAGCGGTTCACTCGCGGCCATTCCGCAGGGCGGCACGCATCATCATTATCTGCTGCCTGAGCGAAGCGTGATCCTTGCGCGGGAATCGCCAACGCCGATAGCCGTATTCGATCGCGAACAGCGCGGCCACACACAGGTAGTTGCCGACGGCGGTGAACCAGACCCACACCTCGTGGGCGCCGAATGCGGCCAACGCAACCGATACCACGGCCATGATCACAAAAAACACCGTCCATATCCACGTGAGGCGACGCGTGTACACCAGAACTCGCGGATCGGGCTCGCTGTGTTCCAGGCGCGCGAAGCGCGTGATCAGCGCCTCGCGTCCGGGTGCCAACGTGTGGCCGAAGAACCATGCAAGACCCAGGTTCACGCACACGGGCGGCAGGTAAAGCATCCACGATGACGCCGCAAATGCGACCGCCACCGCGGCGAGCGCGAGTACACCAAGAACCGCCATCGTCCGCGCCCGTCGCCGTGACAGGCACGCACCGAGTCCGAGCAACGCAGTCAACGCAAGCAGGAGGCCGACCCACGGATGCTGTTGCGCAAGCACCCAGTAAACGAGAAATGGATACGCAAGCGCTGCCGCAACAGGCAGAAGGGTGCGCCAACCGAGGAGCCAACCGAGGAGCCAACCGAGGCGCCAATGGACGCGCATTGCGCCGCGATCCGATACGGGCTCGTCTGCGGGTGGCGAGATGCTACTGCGTCCGATGTCGGGCGACATGATCGGCCAGGGCCCGGAGCGAGGCAAATACGTTCCGGCTTGCCACGTCGTCCGAGCGCAATTCGACGCCATAGCGCGCGGAGACGACAACCGCTATCTCGAGCATGTCGATCGAATCGAGCCCGTAGCGGTCGCCGTAGAGCGGCGCCTCCGGATCGAACTCGTCGACCGGGAATTCCAGGGACAGCGCCTCGACGATCGACGTGGCGATTTCCCGTTCGAGTTCAGTCATGGCCATTGGCGGGAAAT
>JAYTIR010000224.1:0-24290 GCA_043731765.1 Burkholderiales bacterium | reverse complement strand
TTCGACCAGCTTGGCGCCGTCGCGAATCAGCTTGTGGCAGCCCTTGGACAACGGTGAATGGATCGATCCGGGAATCGCAAAGACCTCACGTCCCTGTTCACCGGCGTAACGCGCGGTGATGAGCGAGCCCGACGACAATGCGGCCTCCACCACCAGCACGCCACGCGCGATGCCGCTGATCAAACGGTTGCGGCGCGGAAAGTTTTTTTCCCTGGGCGGCGTGCCGGGCGGAAACTCGGAGATCAGTCCACCGTGCATGGCAATCCTGTGCGCGAGTTCGCGGTTGCGCGCCGGATACACACGATCGAGGCCGGTGCCGACGATCGCCAACGTCGAGCCAACGCCCTCCAACGCGCCGACATGCGCGGCGGCGTCGACGCCGACCGCCAGGCCGGACACGATGGTCAGGCCCGCATGCGATAGCGTTTCCGCGAAAGCCCGCGCATTGTCGGCGCCCTGCGCCGTGGCGTTGCGACTGCCGACGATGGCCAGCGCCGGACGGTTGAGGAGCTCCCGCCGTCCGACGAAGAACAAAGCCAAAGGCGAGTACCCCAGGTCGAGCAGCGCACGCGGATAGTCCGCGTCATCCCATGCGATGATTTCATGCGCGGGATCGGCAAGCCACGCCCGCGTCATCGCCAGCGCCTCGGGGTCGATGGGATGCTGTACGCGCGCGGCGATCGTGTCCGGCACGACCGCACCGAGTTGCGCGCGAGTGGCCGCCAGAACGGCAGCGGGGTTTCCGAACGCACGCAACAGCGCCACAAGCGCGGTGTGAGGCAGGGCCTTGAGCGACAGCGTCGCCCAGGCCTCCGGGGTCGAGGTGGCGACGGACATTGGGGCAGGATGAACGGCGGCCCAGGTCCGCCGGTATTGGACTAACGGCTGAAGGCGAAGTGCTAAGGCGTGCGGGCGTAGTCGCCGGGGCGAACAGGATCCGTGGTGTTCAGCAATACCGCATACGACACGTAATCGAAGGTACGGAACACGAACATGAGCCCGGTCCGCTCGTCGGCAGGAGATACCAGTACCGCGGGCGTGAAGACCTTGGTCGGATCGAGAAAACGAAGGATGGTCGACTGTTGTTTCGCAGGACGCGGATCGACGATGGGCTCGACGTTTCGGTACACCGCCAGCACGTTGCCGGGCTCGAGTCCGTCCACACGGCCCTTGTCGAGCGTCACGACATAACCGCGGCCCGTCTCGGTATTGGTGTAGGGGACAGTGAGGATGCGGGCGTCGATCGCCTTGTCCGGTGCGCGCGGGACGTAATTCGCAATGGTCTCGCGTGGCGCGGGCAGAAGCCGGTCGCCCATCAGGACCTCGAGCTCGGCGGTCTCGATGCGGACCGTGGCGAGCTCGCCGAATTTCTCGACGCGGGCGGTGCCGATGAATTTGCTTTCATAGCCCAGCACGTCGCTGCCGCCGAACGTGGTGATCGGGCCTCCGGCGCGGTAGATGTACCAGTAATCGCCGCCCTTGGGATCGATGCCCGCCACGTACACGATATCGCCGCGGCCACGGACCATGCGCGCCGCGTTGCGCCCGGAGAGAATTTCGGCCGCATCGGTCAACCCGTTCGGTCCGGTCACGAGCGTCTTCGACAGGTAGGGCTCGATGTCACCCGGGGGTATGGAGGGAATGACGTCGACGTCGAGTGCCGAGGCGCGCGTCGATGGCGACACGCGAACGCCATTGCGCGTCAAGGTCAGCTGCGGCTGCCCGTCCACGTAATCGAGCCGGACAACGTCGCCGGGGTAAATGAGATGCGGGTTCTTGATCTGGTCGCGGTTCAGGCGCCAGATGTCGGGCCAGCGCCAGGGATCCTTGAGGAACCTGCCGGAGATTCCCCAGAGCGTGTCGCCTTTTTGCACCGTGTAGCTCGCCGGCGCCTTGTCCGCGACCTGGAGATTCTGCGGATTCTGTGCGCCCGTAGCGGTGCTCAGGGCAAGCATGCCCGCGGCGGCAATGGCCGCAAGCAGGTGCCTCGCTGTGGTAAACTGTTGAACCATAACGGCTCTTCCTTGTGGGCGGCCTATGCTGACGTCTTAAACCAACGTCCTAAAGCGCCGCAAAATAAGGACTTAACACGGATTCTGCATCCGGCACCTGCATTTGGCAAGCTATGGCGCTACTCCCCATACTGGAATACCCCGATCCGCGTCTCAAAAAAGTCGCAGCGCCGGTCACCGCCTTTACCCCGGACGTCGTCCGGCTGGTCCGGGACATGGCCGAAACCATGTACGCTGCACCCGGGGTCGGCCTGGCCGCGACGCAGGTCGATGTCCACAAACGCATCATCGTCATCGACGTCTCCGGCGCCCGGGACGACCTGGTTGTGCTGGTCAATCCTGAGCTGATCACCGCCTCCGGCGAGATCGAATGTGAAGAGGGCTGCCTTTCGGTCCCCGGTTATTACGACAAGGTCGTCCGCGCTGCCCGCATCACGGTGCGCGCCCGGAACGAGCGCGGCGTGCCGTTCGAGCGCACCGTGGAGGACATGCTCGCCGTATGCGTGCAGCACGAAATGGACCACCTCGTGGGCAGAATGTTCGTCGACTACCTTTCTCCGCTGAAGCGCGCCCGGCTTAGAGCCAGGCAACGCAAGAAACAACGGCTCGCGGGTTGACTTCACTTCGTCCGACGCGATGAGGGTCGGCTTCGCCGGCACCCCCGACTTCGCCGCCCTGGCGCTCGGGGCGCTCCTTGCGGCCGGGTTCGAAGTCCCCCTGGTGTTGACCCAGCCCGACCGGCCCAAGGGGCGGGGTCTCAATGCCGAGCCCTCGCCGGTCAAGCGCCTGGCCGGGGTCCGCGGCCTGGTTGTATTGCAACCGGCCACACTCAAGACCGATGAAGCGCGGGCGCCGTTGCTTGCCGTTCCTCTCGATGTGCTGGTCGTCGCCGCCTACGGGTTGATACTGCCGCCGGACGTCCTTGCCTGGCCGCGGCACGGCTGCCTCAACATCCACGCGTCGGCGCTTCCGCGGTGGCGCGGCGCCGCGCCGATCCAGCGCGCGATTCAAGCGGGCGACGCGGCCACCGGTGTCACGATCATGCAGATGAACGCCGGACTCGACACCGGACCCATGATCGAACGCGTCGGGCTGGCAATCGCGCCGCGCGAAACGGCGGGCACATTGCACGACAAGCTGGCGGCGGCCGGCGCGCAGGCGATCGTCGCGGTCCTCAGCCGTCTGGCGCGCGACGGCGCGCTCGAAGCGACACCGCAGCCCGTGACCGGCGCGGCCTATGCCAACAAGGTCGAACGCGCGGATGCGGCCATCGACTGGTCGCACTCGTCCGAGGCGATCGATCGCCAGATCCGCGCCTTCGATCCGGTACCCGGCGCGGCTACGCAATTCGGCGGGCAGGGTGTCAAGGTCTGGCGCGCGGATCCCGTTGCGCCAATGCGCGAAAACACGGCGGGTACCATCCTCGCGATCGGCAAGGAGGGCATCGATGTCGCCTGCGGCCGCGGCGCGTTGCGCCTCCGGGAAATGCAACCCGCCGGCGGCAAGCGGATGTCCGCGGCGGCGTTTGCCGCGGGACACGGCGTCCTGCCGGGAGTCTGCTTCGGCCCGCCCGCGCAGTCCTGAACGGCAAATTCGCGCATGCAGATCGAACAGCAGCAGGCGGCGCTCGCCGTCCGGCATGTGTTCCAGGGCATGGCGCTCCCCGCGGCACTGGCGGCGGTGGACGATGGTTCGGTGCTGCGCGGACGAACGCTCGTGCAGGAACTGGCCTATGGGACGCTCCGGCATTGGGGCCGTTACGAAGCCCTGACACGCGCACTGGCCGCCAAACCGGTCACTGATGCAACCCTCGCCGCGCTGATCGCCGTGGCGCTGTATCAACTCGACCACACCGAGGCGCCACCGTTCGCTGTCGTCGACCGCGCTGTCGACGCCGCGGGCCTGATCGCGCGCCCGCAGGCGAAAGCGCTGGTCAACGCGATGCTGCGACGTTACCTGAGGGAACGCGAAGCGCTGAACGCGCAGGTCATTGCCGCGAGCCCGGTCGCGCTCTGGTCGTATCCTCGTTGGTGGATCGGCCGGCTGGAGGCGGACCATCCGCGCCATTGGCAACAGATTCTCGCGGTGGGCAACGAGCGTCCCCCGCTCACGCTGCGCGTCAATCGCCGGGTTGGCACGCGCGAGTCTTTGCTCGCGCGATTCGCCGCGGACGGAACGCAAGCGACCGCGGCGGGGGCGGAGGGCATCATCGTCGCCCAGCCGCAGCCGGTCATGGCGTTATCCGGATTTGCCGAGGGCGCCTTCGCGGTGCAGGACCTGGGCGCGCAACGGGCCGCGCCGTTGCTGGACTCGCGGGACGGCATGCGCGTTCTCGACGCCTGCGCCGCGCCCGGCGGAAAAACGGCGCACCTGCTCGAACTGGCCGAGGTCGAACTCACGGCGCTCGACCGCGACGAGGCGCGCCTCCAGCGCGTCCGCGAAAACCTGGCGCGACTAAAGCATGAGCGGCGCAACGTCCGTGTCGTTGCCGGCGACGCGGGTGAGCCGTCGGCATGGTGGGACGGCCGCGCGTTCGACCGAATCCTGGCCGATGTGCCTTGCACGGCTTCCGGCATCGTGCGCCGTCATCCCGACGCCAAGTGGCTGCGCCGCAAGTCCGACCTTGCCGTCCTGGCCCTCGAACAGCGGCGAATTCTGCTGGCGCTGTGGCCGTTGCTCGCGCCCGGCGGCCTCATGCTCTATGTGACGTGCTCCGTGTTTGCCGGCGAAAACGAGCTCCGCGTGCGCGAATTCATGGCCGAAACACCCGGGGCGTTGCGCGAAACCATCAGATTCGACGCGGAAGTCCCCCATGATGGCGGCCAACTCTTGCCTTCCGGGAAGGGCACGCGCCACAATCAGGACGGTTTCTTCTACGCGCTGCTCCGCAAGGCCTGACGCGGGCTGGTTTGGCTGTCAAAGGCCACCATAGCCCGGCGTTGAAATCGTGGCTGCCCTTTAGCCGCGCCGCCGGACCCGAACCGCGATTGTCTCCGGCATGCCGTTTCGCTTCCCGATCCCTGCCCTGCCCCGCTCGTCGCCAGGCCCGCGCCCGCGGCCCGCGGTCGCGCTCTTTGCGGCATTGGTGCTGACGGCGTCCTGGCTGGCGGTGTCCGCGCCGGTATGGGCGGACACGATTCCCGTCAAGACGGCCGAATTGCGGATCGAGGAAGGTGAAGTCCTGCTTAATGCGGAATTCGAGTTTTCGCTGAATCCCACGCTGGAGGAGGCGCTCGAAAAGGGCATCCCGCTCTATTTCGTCCTCGAGTTCGAACTCACGCGAGGACGGTGGTACTGGCTGGACGAAAAGGTCGCGCAGATGGCGCTTGTCTACCGCGTATCCTACAACGCGCTCACCCGTCAATACCGGGTCGCGAGCGGATTGCTCACGCAGATGTTCAACTCGCTGGAGGAGGTCGAGCACTTCATCGGGCGGATTACATCGCGACCAGTCGCGTCCGCCGACGCGCTCACGAAGGGCGCCAGATATGACGCTGCCGTGCGCCTGCGACTGGACGTCAACCAGTTGCCGAAGCCGTTCCAGGTCAACGCGCTGGCCTCCCGCGAGTGGACGCTCGCGTCGGACTGGCAGCGCTGGAGCTTCACGCCATGAGCGCCGCAGGGTCGACCCAAGGCGTGTATTGCGCCCCCTTGGGGGCAGCGAACGCAGTGAGCGTGGGGGTCGTCCAATGAGCGCGCTGCCCGGCAAGCGCGGCCTCCGCTGGCTCCTTCTGGTGTCGGCGTCGCTGTCGGCCATCGCAGTATTCCTGCTCGCCACGGCGACGGCGAACACCGCGCTGTTTGCGCAAGGCTACGACACCCTGCTCGTGGTCAATGGCATTCTGGTCGGGCTCCTTATGCTCGTCGTTGGCTGGCAGCTCTGGCAACTGCGGCGCAACCTGAAGGCCGGGATCTTCGGTTCACGCTTGGCAGTTCGTCTCGTGCTGCTGTTCGCGCTGGTCGCAGGGTTGCCGGGGGCGCTGGTTTACGCCGTCTCCGTGCAATTCATCGGCCGCAGCATCGAGACCTGGTTCGACGTGCGTGTCGACCGCGCGCTCGACAGTGGCCTGACGCTGGCGGACAGCTCGCTCAAATACCTGCTCAACGACACGACGAACAAGGCCACGCAGCTTGCCGTCGCATTGTCCGACACGCAGGGCAATCTCTCCACGACTTTGAACCGCGCCGCGGAGCAGTCGAGCGTTTTCGAGGCAACGCTGTTCACGCCGACCGGCGGCGTGCTTGCGGTCGCCGGCACCGGCGGCTCGCGCGCAACTCCCGAGCCGCCGCCGCCGGAAGCGCTGCGGCTCGCGCGCATGCAGCAGCCCTACAAGAAAATCGAGCAGACCGGCGAAGGCGGTCTTTCGCTGCGCGTGGTCGTGCCGGTGAACACCGACGACGCGGCGAATCCATTGAAGCTCCTGCAGGTGATCGAACCCGTGCCCCGCACGCTGGCGCAGGAGGCCGAGCGGGTGCAGGCGGGCGTGCGCGACTACCGCGAATTAACGCTCCTGCGGCAAGGCTTGAAGCAGCTCTATCAGTTGACGCTGACCTTGACGCTGTTGCTTGCGCTGACGTCGGCGCTCGGCCTGGCGGTGGTGTTATCCGAGCGTTTTGCGGCGCCGTTGGGATTGCTGGCCGAGGGCACGCGCGCGGTCGCGCAGGGCGACTTCACCCGGCGCCAGCCGGTGGTCTCGCGTGACGAGCTGGGCGTGCTGACCGAATCGTTCAACACGATGACGGCGCAACTGGCCGAGGCGCACGGCAAGGCCGAAGACAGCCGGCGCGCGACCGAGACGACGCGTGCCTACCTCGAGAGCATTCTCGGCAACCTGTCGTCGGGCGTGCTGGCCTTCGACGAGCGGCATCGCCTGCGCACCGTGAATCCGAGCGCCGCGGTAATCCTGCAACAGCCTTTCGCGGAATTGATCGGCATGCCTCTCGCGGATTGGGGCAAGCGGTTGCCGGCGATGGCGTCGTTCGCAGAACTCGTCGCCGAAGGTTTTCGCGGCAGCCGCGATGGGCAATGGCAGAAGGAAGCCGAGCTGGGAGTGGCGAATCTTTCGCGGACGCTGCTGATGCGCGGCACGCGATTGCCCGGCACGCCGGTTGCGGGTGGGTACGTCGTGGTATTCGACGACGTGTCCGAACTGGTTCAGGCGCAGCGCGACGCCGCCTGGGCGGAAGTTGCCCGGCGCCTGGCGCACGAGATCAAGAATCCGTTGACGCCGATTCAACTCTCCGCCGAGCGGTTGGCGGTCAAACTCGCCGGAAAACTCGAGGGCCCCGACCAAGAGACCCTGAAGCGCGGCACGCAGACGATCGTGTCGCAGGTGAGCGCAATGAAGCACATGGTCGACGATTTCGCCATCTACGCGCGGCAGCCGCGGCCGGGTCAGCTGCAGCAGGTCGACCTGGCGGCCCTCTTGCTTGATGTGCTGGGTCTGTACGACAATCTGCGCCCTCACGTTGCATTATCCTTGCCCGAAGCGCCGGTCATCGTGCAGGGCGAGCCCACCCGCCTGCGCCAGGTATTCCACAATCTCCTCTCGAACGCGGTCGATGCGCAGGTCGACGTTGCCGAGCCGCATTTCGCGATGGCATTGTCCGCGAACGACGGCGGGGCCACGCTGACCTTCGCCGACGGCGGTCCGGGCTTTACCGAGGACGTGCTGACCCACGCGTTCGAACCGTACGTGACGACCAAAGCGAAAGGAACGGGCCTTGGGCTCGCGATAGTGAAAAAAATCATCGATGAGCATGGCGGGCGAGTCGTGCTCGACAACGTGCAGCCCAATGGCGCGCGAGTGACGCTCCATTTCCCGGTCGTCGTGGCCGCGAAACCTGCCGCCGCCGCGGCCTGACGGAAGGGACCATGGCGCTCCTCAGGGAAATTCTCATCGTCGACGACGAAGTCGGCATTCGTGAACTGCTGTCCGAAATCCTCGAGGACGAAGGCTATCGCGTGGCCACCGCGGAAAATGCGAGCGAAGCGCGCGCGTACCGCCAGCGCCAGCAGCCGGCGCTCGTCCTGCTGGACATCTGGATGCCGGATACCGACGGCGTGACGTTGCTGCGCGAGTGGGCGGGTAACGGCCTCCTCACGATGCCGGTGGTGATGATGTCCGGACACGGGACAATCGAAACCGCCGTCGATGCGACCAAGATCGGCGCGTTCGATTTCCTCGAGAAGCCGATCGGCCTTGCGAAGCTGCTTTCGACGATCGCACGGGCGTTCAAGGTTGCGGCCACGCAGGAACCACGTCACGTCTCCCTGGCGGCACTCGGCGCAGGCTTGGCTGTGCATGAGACCGAGCGCGCGCTGGATCAACTGGTCGCCGCGCGCCGCGCGATGCTGATCGTCGGCGAGCCGGGTGCGGGGCACGACATCGCGGCGCACGCACTGCAGATGCCTGACGCGCCGTGGATCGCGCTGGCCAACGGTCAGCGTCTCACCGCGAACCCGCTCGCCCTCATCGAGGAAGCGCAGGAGGGCACGCTGTATTGCGCCGAGATCGGACAGTATTCCAAGGCGGAGCAGAAAGGTCTTGCGTTCCTCCTGCCCAAACTCGAGAAGCACAACGTCACGCTGGTCTGCACCAGCACCGAGCCGCTGGGCAATCTTGCGGCCGAAGGAAAATTCGACGCAGCACTGCTCGCGCAACTTTCGCCGGGCGCGGTCATGCTGCCCCCGCTGCGCACGCGGCGCGAGGACATTCCACCGCTGATCGAGCGGTTCTGGCGTGACGCGAACAAGGGTGCCGCCACGCCGCCGCTTCTGTCTGCGCTGCCGCCCGCCGCGCTGACCGCGCTCTCCAACGCGTACTGGCCCGGCAATCTCGATCATCTCGCCGGCGTCGTGCAGAACCTGGTGCTTCTGCGCGGCGAAGTCACGGCCGATCTGGTGAAACGGCTGCTGGGCGAGGCCGCCGCGCCGAATCCCTCGCTTGCACCCGAAATCACGGCGCGCTTTTTCGAACTCCCGCTGCGCGAAGCGCGCGAGGCCTTCGAGCGCATCTATTTCGAACAGCTGCTGGGCAAGGAACAGAGCAACATGAGCAAGGTTGCGGAAAAAGCGGGACTCGAGCGCACCCATCTCTATCGCAAGCTGAAGCAGCTCAATATCCGCTTCTCGCGGCGCACGGAAGAACCCGCACCGTAGTCGCCCCTCCGGTCGCAACACCCTCGTGAGCAATTCTTCGCCCGACAGAAAACGCACGGCCGCGCTGGTGGTCGGCGCCATCGGCGTCGTCTACGGCGACATCGGCACCAGTCCGCTGTACACGTTGCGCGAAGCATTCCACGGGGCGCACGGACTCCCGTTGACCTCCGCCAATGTCCTGGGCGTGCTGTCCGTGATTTTCTGGGCGCTGGTCATCGTCGTGACGTTCAAGTACGTGACGCTGGTGTTGCGCGCCGACAATCACGGCGAAGGCGGCGTGCTTGCACTGACCGCGCTTGTCTCGCGCGGCCTCGAGGGGCAGCCAAGGCAGCGCTGGTGGTTGGTCGGCTTCGGCATCTTCGGCGCGGCGATGTTCTACGGCGACGGCATGATCACGCCGGCGATCTCGGTGTTGTCGGCGGTCGAGGGACTCGAGGTCATGGCGCCCGGGTTGCACGAGTTCGTCGTCCCGATCACGCTCGCCATACTCGTGGTGCTGTTCGCGATCCAGCGCCACGGCACCGGCCGCGTCGGCGCCTTTTTCGGGCCGGTGATGTGCGTCTGGTTCGTCGTGATCGCGATTCTCGGAGTGTCGGGCGTCGTACGTGAGCCCGGCGTGCTGGCGGCGATCAATCCGGCCTACGCGATAGCTTTTTTTGCGAGCAGCCCGACGTTGTCGTTCCTGGCGCTCGGGGCCATCGTGCTGGCCGTGACGGGCACCGAAGCGCTTTATGCGGACATGGGACATTTCGGCAAGTCGCCGATCCGCCGGGCGTGGATCCTGTTTGTCATGCCCGCACTCGTGCTCAACTATTTCGGACAGGGCGCGCTGATCCTGGCCGACCCGGCCGCGGTGAAGAATCCGTTCTACCTGCTGGCGCCTTCATGGGCACTGCTGCCGCTGGTGGTGCTCGCGACCTGCGCCACGGTGATCGCCTCGCAGGCCGTGATTTCCGGGGCGTTCTCGCTGACGCGGCAGGCGATCCAGATGGGCTACTGCCCCCGCCTCACGATCCTGCATACGTCCGAGCGGCAGATCGGCCAGATCTACGTTCCGTTCATCAACTGGGCGCTGCTTGCCGCGGTGATCCTGCTGGTCATTGGTTTCAAGAGTTCGAGCCATCTCGCCGGCGCGTACGGGATCGCGGTGACGCTGGCGATGCTGATCGATTCGATTTCGCTCTTCGTCGTCATGCGGCGCCTGTGGCAATGGCCGACCGTTTTGGCCGTGGCCGTCGCCGTCCCGTTTGTCGTGATCGATGTCGCTTTCCTGGCGTCGAACTCGCTCAAGATTCCCGAGGGAGGCTGGTTTCCGATCCTGAGCGGCATTATCGTGTTCACGTTGCTCACGACGTGGAAGAAGGGCCGTGCCGTGCTGATGAGCCGGCTCTCCGACGACGCGATGCCGCTCGACCTGTTCATCCAGAGTGTGGCAGCGTCGCCGCCCACGCGCGTGGCGGGCACCGCGGTGTTTCTCACTTCGTCGCCCAACAGTGTGCCGCACGCGCTCCTGCACAATCTGAAACACAACAAGGTGCTGCACGAGCGCGTGGTGTTTCTGACAGTCGTGACCGGCGACATTCCCGCGGTGCCGGCCAACGAGCGCTACGAAGCCACCCCGTTAGGCTGCGAATTCTTTCAGATCGTCGCCCACTATGGCTTCAAGGAAGACCCGGATATTCCAGAGCTCCTCGATCTGTGCGGCCGCCGCGGTTTTGCATTCGACATGATGGAGACGTCGTTTTTCGTGTCGCGCGAAACGCTGATCGCCACGGTCGCGCCGGGTATGGCGCTGTGGCGCGAACGGCTGTTCGTGTCGATGTCCAAGAACGCGACCAAGGCCTCGGATTTCTTCCGCATTCCATCCAATCGCGTGGTGGAGCTGGGGACCCAGGTCGAGCTCTAAACGTGGTCTGTCCGTGCTCGTTTGTTCCGTGACGAGAACAATCGTGGTCTGTCCCCTAACCAAGCGCGTCGAGCAGGGTCTTGGCATCCCGCAGGGCTGGCGTCGCGAACCCTTCGCTAAAACGTGCGTACACGGGCGCCAGCATTGCATGCGCACGGAGCCGCTCGCCGTTATCACCCAGCAGCCTGGCGAGGGCCACGGTGGCGTGTAACTCATAGGACAACGCGCCCTGCGCGCGGGCGAGCGCGATGGCGCGTGCAAACTCCGCCTGCGCCTTCGCAGCGCCATCGTCCGTGCTGTGCAACAGCAAATGTCCGCGGATGACCCGGATATTGACCTCTGTGTAGCGTTCGCCGATTCCTTCGACAATCTCCAGGGCGACGGCTATCCGCTGCAGCCCCTCGTCGTAGCGACCGGCAAGCAGGGACGTCTCCGCGCCCAGTGCGTGCAGATTGGACGTGCGCGCGTGACGGCCCTGGGCACGCAACAGGGTCAACCCGGCCTCCATCTCGCGCCTGCCGTCTTCGATCTGCCCTTGTTGTGCCAGTGCCCAGGCGCGAATGATGCTGGCGTACGGCACATGCTCGACAATCCGCGCCTCCGCGCACAATCGCAGCAACTCCTGCGCGCTCGACAGCACCGCAGCAAAGTCACGGCGCAGGATTTGTATTTCGGATGTCTGCCACAGGGCGGTAGTCAAGGTGGGCAGGTGCAATAGCCGGCGGGCCATCGCGAGACCATGCTGTTCCTGCTCAAGCGCCGCGTCCGGGTAGCCGCGCATCCATTCCATCGAGGCGCCGAAAAGACGGGCACATACGCCCGGATCATGATTGAGGTAGAGGATCCGGTGGTCGGCGTGCCGCACCTCGTCGTAGATCGCCACGCCCTGGTCGACGTGCTCCTGCGCCTGCGCGAAATTCCCCTGCTGCCATTTGAGCGGCCACGCCGAGTGATGCGCCTGCAGCAGCAACCCATCGTCGCCAAGCGCGCGCGCGACGCCGAACAACTCCTGTGAAACTTCCATGCTGCGATCGATGCGCCCGCAACTCAGATGAACGATCCACAGTCCGATCAACGGCGACACCAGCGCCGGCAGATTTCCGGTTTCCCGGGCGATCTCGCGCGCGCGCTCGAAACACGCCTGCGTATCCGGTGCGCCCCATCCGTAAACACTCATGTTTGCGCCGCCGAGGCGGCTTTGAATCGACAGCTCGGATTGCTTCAGGTCAGCGCTGGCAGGCTGCGTGGCGATTGCCGCCAGCGCGTAGCGCAGGTGCTTGATCGCTTCGACGTTGGCGCCGCGCCGCAATGCATGCTCGCCGGCCTGTTGCAGGTAGTCGATTCCCTTGCCGATCTGGCCCGATTCCGCGGCATGATGGGCCAACAATTCGGGCTGTGTCGTGCCGCGTTCGGCGGCATCGCTCTCCAGCGCCGCCAGGATCTCGCCGTGAATTGTTTTCCGGCGCGCCTTGAGTAAACTTTCATAGGCCACGTCCTGCACCAGCGCGTGCTTGAACATGTAGGTCGCGTCGGGCGGCTCCCCGCGACGGTGCAGCATTTCGGCCTGTTCAAGTTCCAGCAGACCCTGGCGCAACTGAATGTCTCCGATCGGCAACACGCGCGCGATCAACCGGTAGTCGAATTCCCGGCCAATGGCAGCACCCACTTGCGCGATTCCGCGCACCGGTGCCAATCGGTCCAGGCGGGCCATCAGCGCATCGTGCAGCGTGGACGGAATGGCGAACGCTTGCGGTGCCCGTGTCAGCTCAAACCGGTCTCCGGTATCCCTCAACAATTCTGACTCCAGCACCGCCTTCGTGAGCTCCTCGACGAACAGCGGGACCCCGTCGGTTTTTTCGATGATTTGTTCGACGACTTCGTTTGGCAATACTCGACCGGCGCACTCGCTTGCGATCAACTGCAGGCAGATTTCCCGCGAAAGTCGATGCAAGGCGAGACTGCTCACATGGGTCTGCCCCAACCACGGCGGCAGGTACTCCGGCCGGTGCGTGACCACCATCAACACACGCGCCTTACCCAGGCGCTCGATGGTGCGGCCGATCAGGTCTACCGTCGTCGGGTCGATCCAGTGCGCATCCTCAACGATGAACAACACCGGCGTCGATGCGGCGAGACCGAGCAGCATCGACACCAACGCGTCCATGGTCCTGGCCTTGCGCAACACGACCGAAGGCTCGGGCGCAGGAAAGCGGCCCGCGGTCGGAATCGAGAGCAAGTCCGCCATCAGCGACACGACGTCCGGCGCGCGGTCATGCCCCGACAACTTCAGCAGTTCGACGAGCTTGGTGAGTCTTGCCGCGTTGTCGTCGCCCGGTGCGAAGCCGCAGGCGAATTCGATCTGGCGCACCACCGGGTACAGAGGACTGGCGGTGTGATGGACCGAGCATTGGCAAAACAGGCTGACATGTCGCTCACTGGCGATCCTGTCGCGCAACGCCGCGCAAATCCGCGACTTGCCGATTCCCGCCTCGCCGGACAGAAGAACGACCTGCCCGTCGCCCCCCGTGGCTACGCGCCAGCGCTCAGACAGCATTTCAATTTCACTGTTGCGTCCGACAAAGCTGCCGGAGTCCTTGCCAGTGGCGGCGTCGAAACGGCTCGGGGACGTACGCTCACCGTCTACGCGGCAGATGCGTACCGGCTCGGCAATGCCCTTGATGACGTGAAACCCGAGATCAGTGCAATCAAAGACGCCGCGCAACAGCCGCTGCGTGGCGTAAGCGATGACCACTTCTCCTGGTCCGGCGAAGGCCTGCAGCCGCGCCGCCAGATTCGGCGTCTCGCCCACCACAGCGTTTTTTTCCGAAGTGGTATCGCCCACCAGATCACCCACGACCACCAGGCCCGACGCGATGCCCACACGAATTCGCATCGGCTGACCACCGGGCTGCCCGAGTTGCTCCAGGCGCGCCAGTATGTCGCGCCCGGCGCGCACCGCGCGTTCAGCATCGTCCTCGTGCGCCCGCGGGTAACCAAAGTACGCGAGAACACCATCGCCTAAAAACTGGGCAAGGAATCCGTCATATCGGCGAATGGCCTGCGCGCATAGATTCTGGTAAGCACGCATGACTTCACGCAGTTCCTCGGGATCCATTGTTCCGGAGAGCGTCGTCCAGCCGACGATGTCGGAAAACATGACGGTCAACTGGCGCCGCTGGGCCTCATCGCGCGCCACAGTGGTGGCTCTCGGTCCGGAATCGCGCGCCATTGCGGCGATTGCGCCCAACAGTTTCCTGCGCGGCCCGAGCGGAAGCCCGATCGTCTCCAGGTCTGCCTCACGGAGGGTCGCCAGCACGTCGAGGTCAATCTCGTCGCGCTCGAACACTCCGGCATATTTCTCCAGCCCGAGGTCCTTGAGCCAGGTTTTCAAATCTTGCATGTTTGTTGGATTGGTTCCGCCAAGCCCTCGGCGCATTACTACACCTGCGTCTCAGGCACGACAAGCGGTCCCCGTGCTCGACCGCCAACAGCTGACTGTTGACCCGCACGAACGAACCATCAATACTAATGTTTACTGTAAATGGGGACAGGCCACAATTGATCCGTAACGAGAATAAACGGATCTGTCCCCCGCATTCCGTTGTTACGGGGGGGGAAAAAATGAAGGCACACGAATTGCGCCCCGAGCGGTCTGTTGCTTTGCAATCGCATTTCGACTTTCGAGCATCGGCGACAAACGACATGCCGACAGATCGCTCGGTACCCCGCACCGGCGCCGGTACGATTGCTCGCGGCAGTGCTTGTCGCTGGCCTGTTGCCCTGCATCGCGGCGGCGACCGAGAACGGCGGATCGAACAAGGCGCTTCGGGTACGTCTACCCGGACACGAAGCTTTGGGGGGCCGATATCGAAACCCGCGTCGGCTTGTCGCTCTTTGCGGATGTGGACGTGCGCTTCGACGTACAGACGCCCGGAGGCCAGATTCACCGTTCCGGGGCAGCCAACGGCGCATTCCCCGGCGGGTTGTTCGCGCCGGCGCTGCTCGGATGACATGGCGACACCGGCGTGGCAGGTCGGCCTCAACGGCTATCTGTACCTGCAGGTCACCGACGACGAGTTGAATGGAAGCGCGGTCCCCGGCGGCAACAAGGGCCGCGCGGTGGCAATCGGTCCATTCGTTCGTTATCACCCATCGAAGGACTGGGGCATCACGCTCAAGTGGCAACATGAATATCTGGTGGAAAACCGGGCAAGCGGCAATCGCTTTTTCCTCCAGGTTTCCGCGAAGCCCTGGTGAGACGAAGCGCCTGGCGCAGCAACGGAAAGGCGGCACACGAGGTGACGACATGACCGTGGCCAGATTGTTCGCAATTCTGATCGCGATCGTCGGTCTCGTTGCACCGACTTGCGCCGCCAGTCAGCCGGCGCCGGGGATGCATCGCATCGGGTTCATCAACAGCGGTCCGGCCAGCCCGAACGCTCCGAATGTCGCGGCATTCCGGTCGGGACTCGCCGATCTCGGCTATGTCGAAGGCCGCAATCTCGTCATCGAGTTTCGCTGGGGCGACCAGAAGATCGACCAGCTGCCGGCGCTCGTGAACGAACTGCTGAGCACGAAACCCGAGGTCATTCTCAGTGGTGGCGGCGCGGTGACCGTTCGCGCCGTCAAGGCCGCGACAGAGTCGGTGCCCATCGTATTCATCACAGGAGATCCGGTGGCCGAAAGGATCGTCCCGAATCTTGCGCGGCCGGGAGGCAACGCCACCGGGTTCGCGGTACTGGCGGGAGATCTGGAAGCCAAGCGCCTGGAAATCATGCAGCAGATGCTCCCGAATGTAAAACGCGTCGCAGTCGTCTGGAATCCGACGCAACCCTATGTGGAAGGCATCGTCCGAAGTACTGAAGGAGCGGCGAGCCGGCTCGGCATGACGCTGCTGTCGTGGAAGGCACGCAATTTGGCCGAACTCGAGCAGGCATTCGTGGAGATTGCCAGTGCCAAGGCCGATTCGCTGTTCATCGTCGCGGATCCGGTTCTCGGATTCGAGCGAGCGCGCATCGTGGAATTCGCCAACAGGAATCGACTGCCCGGCATCTATTTCTGGCGCGAGTTTGCGGAGGTTGGTGGCCTCGCCAGTTACGGTACCAGTCTGACGGCAGTCTATCGGCGCGCGGCCACCTACGTCGACAAGATCCTGAAAGGTGCCAAGCCGGGCGACCTGCCGATCCAGCAGCCCACCACATTTGAATTCATCATCAATCTCAAGACCGCCAAAGCGTTGGGGATCGCGATTCCACAGACGGTTCGCCAGCGCGCGGACGAGGTGATTGAATGACCAATCGACAGCAAAGGAAACGCCGGCGCGAAGCCGGCGTTTTGTCGTGCAGCGATGGCGAGTATTTACATTGCCTGCGCCACCTGCAGTTGCGTCATCTGCCCGCGAATCGTCTTCATCGCCTTGCTTTCGATTTGGCGGATCCTCTCGGCCGACACGCCATATTCGTCGGCTAATTCCTGCAACGTCGACGTCGAATCGTCTTCGCGCAGCCAGCGGGCCTCGATGATGCGGCGGCTGCGGTCGTCGAGTTTTGCGAGCGCCGTGTTGAGGCCCCGCGTGCGATTCTGCGCGTTCTGCTTGCGCTCGAGAATCTTGCCCGGCTCGTCGTCGCTGTCCGTGAGGTAGGCGATCGGCGAGACGCTGTTTTCGTTGTCGTCCGGAGTCGGGTCGATCGAGACGTCGCGCCCGGTGAGGCGCGTTTCCATTTCGACCACTTCCTCGGGTTTAACGCCCAGGTCCTTCGCGATGGCTTTCGCCTCCGCGACCGACAATGCGGCCGTGCTCGCCTTCATGCTGCGCAAATTGAAGAACAGCTTGCGTTGCGCCTTGGTCGTGGCGACCTTGACCAGCCGCCAGTTGCGCAGGACGTATTCGTGCATTTCCGCGCGGATCCAGTGCAGCGCGAACGAGACCAGGCGCACGCCGCGCTCCGGGTCGAAGCGGCGGACGGCCTTCATGAGACCTACATTGCCCTCCTGGATCAGGTCGGCCTGGGGCAGCCCGTAACCGACGTAATTGCGCGACACGGCCACCACCAGGCGCAAGTGCGACAGCACCAGCGAGCGCGCGGCATCGATGTCGTCGTGTTCCTGGAGGCGCCGGCCCAGCGCGGTTTCCTGTTCCTGAGTAAGCAGCGGGAACCGGTTGACCGCCTGGATGTAATGGTCGAGGCTACCCAGCGAAGCGGGGGTCGGGAAAGCCAGCGTCGTACTCGTCATGCCAAGTCTCCAAGTTGGGGGCGCCGCGGGCGGCATTTCTGGAACCCACCCGCCAGTACCTGAACTCATTTTAGCACTCGAGACATTGGAGTGCTAACGGCCGGCCAAGTTCCTGACTGAATCCGTCGGGTTTGTGCCCAGCGTTCGAGAAGCAGCAGGGTTCAGCCCGAAGTCCCCGAGGACGAAGTCCAATAAAATCAATCTCCTCCGAGGGGGGTGGGCGCTTGCTATCGAACTCCCTGGGGTTCCGGGCGGTCGTGATTGGCGGAAGACCGAACGCCATCTCCTACAATAGAACTTCGACCCTTTCCGCCAGGACGAGATTCCCGCGCATGGACCCATTTCGACAAGTCAGCCGCAAAGAAATGTACGTCGGACTGACCCTCCTCATCTGCGGCGCGGTGTGGCTCTTCATGCCCCCAGTCGTTCAGCCGGCGGACTATCACCGGTTTGCCGACGGCAGGTCCTTTCGCGCGATCCCCAACGCCGCCGACGTGTTCTCCAATCTGGGATTTGTCGCGGTGGGCCTGCTCGGGTTTTACCGGGTCCAGCAAGGACTGCGACCGTTGGCGCCGGTCGTCCGCATCAGTTTGAACGTATTTTTCCTCGGACTTTTCCTGACCGGCTTCGGTTCGGCGTATTACCACTGGAACCCGACGAACGAATCGCTGGTCGCCGACCGTTTGCCAATGACGGTCGTCTTTGCAGGCGTGTTCGGCGCGAGCCTGGCTGAACGAGCGAGCCCCCGCAGCGGCCTCGTTGTTCTGCTGTTGATGCTTGTCGTCGGCCCGGCGAGCGTCTTCTACTGGAAGGCCACCGGGGACCTGTCGCTCTATGTGGTGGTCCAGTTCGGCGGCATGGCCGCGGTATTGCTCCTGCTTTCCCTGACCCGAACCGGGCACGATCCCTTCCCGTGGTGGACGCTGATCGCGTGGTATGTGGTCGCCAAGCTATTGGAGGCCGGCGACGTGTTCATCTGGAATGCGAGCCGCGAGATTTTCGCTGGGCATGTGCTGAAGCACCTTGCGGCCGCGATGGGCGGACTGGCGATAGCAAACGCGTTGCGACGGCCCGCGTCGGCAGTGCGGGTTCCGGCCTAGCCCATCGAACATCACCGAGGTTCCGGCGTGCGATCAGCGGGCGTCCGGCAGCAGCGCCTCGACGAACTCGCGTGCCACGAAAGGGCGCAGGTCGTCGACCCCTTCGCCCACGCCGATGAACCTGAGCGGAATCGGATGCTGCTTCGCAATCGCAGCGACGACCCCTCCCTTCGCGCTGCCGTCCAGTTTGGTGACGATGAGGCCCGTGAGGACGACGGCCTCATCGAAGGCGCGGACCTGCGCGAGCGCGTTCTGGCCGGTGTTCGCGTCGAGGACGAGCAGCACCTCATGCGGCGCGCCCTCCTGCGCCTTCGCGATGACGCGCTTCACCTTGCGCAACTCGGCCATCAGGTGCGCCTGCGTCGGCAAGCGCCCCGCCGTATCCGCGAGCACGACATCGATCCCGCGCGCGCGCGCGGCAGCGACTGCGTCGAACATGACCGCCGCGGGGTCGCCTCCGGCTTGCTGGATCACCGCGACGCCGTTGCGCTCGCCCCACACAGTGAGCTGCTCGCGCGCCGCCGCCCGGAAAGTGTCGCCCGCCGCGAACAATACGGACAGGTTCTGCGACTGCAGCCATTTCGCGAGCTTGCCGATGGACGTCGTCTTGCCCGCGCCATTCACACCTGTGAGCATGATCACGAACGGCCGCTGCGGCCCCACGACAAGCGGCTGCTCGAGCGGTTCGATCAGGTCGACCATCGCCGCGGCCAGGGTCGAGCGCGGGTCCGCGTCCGCGCCCGCATGCTTCCAGCGCACTTTGAGGTCGTCCAGCAGGTGCTGCGTCGCGTCCACGCCGACGTCGGCGCCAATTAGCGCGGTCTCAAGTTCCTCCAGTGCTGTTTCGTCCAACACGCGGCGAGCGAAGACATCGCCCAACGCGCCGGCGAATTTTTCGCGCGACAGGCCGAGGCCCGCCTTGAGGCGCTCGGTCCATGACGGCTTGTCCGGCGCAGCGGTGTCGGCGGGTGTTTTCTTGAACAGGTCGAACATCGGGTACCGGCCGCAGGAAGATCAAACGCCGGGGAAGTGACCAGCGGAAGCTAGAATTCTACCGGTTCCCCCTTTCTCCTCCGACCCCATGCCCGCCGCCACCGCCAATCGCGTCCGCATCATCGGCGGCCGATTCCGCGGCCGCGTGATCCGCTTTCCTTCGGCTGAAGGTTTGCGTCCTACGCCTGACCGGGTGCGCGAAACGCTGTTCAACTGGCTGGGCCAGGACCTCACCGGACAAAAGACGCTCGACCTGTATGCGGGAAGCGGCGCGCTCACGCTGGAGGCCCTGTCGCGCGGCGCCGAACTTGCGGTCGCCGTCGATCGCAATGCGGATCTCATTCGGGCGCTCGCGGAGACCGCCAATGCAATGGGTGCTGCCGGTTTGGAGACGCACACCGCCGATGCGCGCCGCCATCTCGCTCGCGATACCGGCCTCTATGACGTGATCTTCCTCGATCCGCCGTTCGCGACCGACGAATGGACATGGCTGCTGCCCGCGTGCGCCGCGCGCCTGGCGGGCGCGGGGTACGTCTATGCCGAAGCAGGTCGCAAGCTCACGGCCGCCGGGGGCCTTGAAGTCTGGCGCCACGCCAAGGCCGGCGCCGTGCATTATCATCTGTTCGTCCGAGCCGGCGGCGCGGCGTCCGACGGCACATTTCACGTCCCCCCACCATGATCAAAGTCGTCTATCCCGGCACGTTCGACCCGTTCACCTGCGGCCACGAGGACCTCGTGCGGCGCGCATCGCGTGTGTTCGACCGCGTCATCGTGGGTGTGGCCGACAGCGAATCCAAGCGCCCGATGTTCTCGGCGGCGGAGCGGGTGGCGATGGCACGCGAGACGCTGGCGGCGATTCCCAACGTCGAGGTCACCGGTTTTTCGGCGCTGCTCATGGACTTTGCCCACCAGCAAGGGGCGCAGATCATCCTGCGCGGCCTGCGCGCGGTGTCGGACTTCGAATACGAATTCCAGATGGCCGGAATGAACCGCCATCTGCATCCCGATGTCGAAACGCTGTTCCTGACACCCTCGGAGCAGTACACGTTCATTTCGGCCACGATCGTCCGCGAGATTGCGCGGTTTGGCGGGGACGTCTCGCACTTTGTGCCGGCGGCGGTCGATGCCCGGATCCGCGCGCGGGTGGCGGAAATCAATCTCGCAAAAAGCTGACGAGAGCTGACGACGATACCGCCATGGCGTTGATGATCACCGACGAATGCATCAACTGCGACGTGTGCGAGCCCGAGTGCCCGAACGCGGCGATCTCGCAGGGACCGGAGATCTACGTGATCGACCCCGCCAAATGCACCGAATGCGTCGGCCATTTCGACGCTCCGCAGTGCCGCGAGGTCTGTCCGGTCGACTGCATACCGGTGTCCCCGGACCACATCGAGACGCCGTCGCAGCTGCGGTTGAAATACGAAGGACTGATGTCCATCAAAGTCGCACACTGACCATCGTCGCACTGCAATGCAAAACGGCCCGCACGCACGGGCCGTTTCTTTCAGGAGTCAGGATCAGCCGTTGGCGGCGAGCGGCAGCGCGTCGGGCTGCAAGACAATCATGTCCACGCTTGCGACTTCCTGCATGAGCCCCTTGACCTGGGCCCTGACGGCGGCTTCCTGCTGCTCGAGTTCGACGATGCGCTCCTCGAGTTCGTCGCTGGCCAGGTGGATGCGCTTGATGCTCTCCAACCGCCGGCGCAGTTGCATGTGGTGTTCCCTTACCTGCGTCTCCAGTGGCGACATGACGGCCTTGAGCCATGCCTCGACGTCGCGGTTGGCGATGTCGTAGACGTGCTTCACGCGCGAGGCAATGGTCTCGAAGAAGCGTTTCATCAGCGCGAACTTGGCTTTGCTGACCATGTTCCACAGCGTGTTGAAGTGCGTGTTGTAGGCGCGTTCCAGACGTTCGATTTCCTTCTGGTACTTGAGCACGGAAAACGGCGGCGGGTTGAAGGGCTCGAGGCCGTGTTCCTTGGCGAAGCGCGCGTACATGGCGCGCATCATGTCGTGGATCTCGCCGGCCTGGCGCGCCGCGGCATCGAAGTCGCTGCGGATCCCGATGAAGAATTCGCCCATCGCGCTGCGCACGCCCTTGGTAAACGGGCTGTCCTCGATGCTGCGGCGCGTGCGGCCGGCGTTGGCGCGCAGCGCCTCGAGTCCGATGTGGTCGAAGAGTTCGTTCGTCTGCTGGGTGAACACGTTGCGCAACGCGGTATAGCGCGCGAGTCCGCGCTCGAAGAGTTCCTTTTCCTCGCGGACGCGTTCCATCATGTGTTCGACGACGTCCTGGTTCTTGCCGCGCAACGCGGTCAGTTCCGCAAGCTGCTCGTTGATCCCGGAGACGCGCGCGTCGAGGATCGCGCGCACGCCCGCCGCGAGGGCGCGCAACTCCGCCTGCGACGCGGCGCCCACGATATCGCGCTTGGCGGGGATGAGCTTCTGCGACAGCGACTGCTCGAGCGCCGGGAGCCGGCTTCGCGCAAGCAATGCATCGTCGCCGTTGACCTTGGCGAGCAGCGCCTTCTGCGCCGACGCGGCGAAGACCTGCGACGCGGGAACGCCCAGCATCTGCGCCGTATTGCGCATCTGGCGGCTGATTTCCGCGTTGATCTCCGACTCGGATTTCAGGTCGTCCCACAATCCGTCGATCTTGTTCAGGATGACCAGGCGCCCGGCCTTGGTCGCCGGGTCGTCGCCTGCGAGGTGCTGGTTCCATACCTCGAGGTCGGTCTTGGTCACGCCCGCGTCGGCGGCGAGTATGAACAACACCGCGTGCGCGTTGGGCAGGAGGTTCAGCGTGAGTTCGGGCTCCGTGCCGATCGCGTTCAATCCCGGCGTGTCCAGGATCACGAGACCCTGCTGCAGCAACGGGTGCGGGAAATTGATCACGGCGTGGCGCCAGCACGGAATGTCCACGCTGTTGTGCTCGTCGTCCTCGAGCGCTGCGAGCATGTCCTCTTCGCCGTCGCCAAAGAGTCCGTACTTCCGTGCCAGGTCCACCGGCACGCGCTTGACCTGCGACACGCGGCCCAGCACTTCGCCCATCTTTTCGGCGTTGCCCAGGTCGAGCGGGAACGTGACCCACTCGTCCGCGTAATTCTTGAATTCGGAAACCGTCGCGTCCTTCAGCCGTGTTTCGATCGGCAGCAGGCGGATCGATGGCGGGCGCGCTGCGTCGTAGAGGAGTTCGGTCGGGCACATGGTCGTGCGGCCTGCCGATGAGGGGAGCAGCCGCTGGCCGAAGTCCGCAAAGAAGATCGCATTGATGAGCTCGGACTTGCCGCGCGAGAACTCCGCGACAAACGCGACGATGAGCTTGTCCTGATGCAGGCGCTCGAGGAGTTGCTGCACCCTGGCATCGACCTGCGCGTCGGCCAAGTCCTGCTGCTGCAGCCAATCGTGCACGCCGGAGATGCGTCCGGACAGCCGGCGTCGCCAGTCGCTGTAGGCCTCAAAGCGGGCGGCGAGGTCGCGGGAGGGGACCATGTTCTGGGGGCGTGGGTCGTTTGGAAGTCGAAGCCAGAGGCTCGAAACTCTAGCACAGGGTTGTCAAGCACAAGTCATGCCGAATCGGCCCCGTTTTGCGCTGTTCTGGCGCCCGTGCCCATGCTCAAGCAGAGGACGGCACTCCGCCGGTCGCGGGTCAGCGGCCGGTTCGGGCTGAGAATCGTCCCGCGCAAGATGCCCACGGGCGTCGCCCTACGACACGCGTCCGTCAACGCTGGCAGCGTGGACAGTAAAACGAGGCGCGGGCGCCAAGGCGCCGATGCCGGATGAGCGTGCCGCAGGTCCGGCAGGGTTGGCCCTCGCGGCCATAGACATGGTAGTCGAGCTGAAAGTACCCGGGTTGGCCCTCGGCGTCGACATAATCGCGCAGCGTGCTGCCGCCCTTGGCAATCGCTTCGGTCAGCACCGCCCGTACCTCGTCGACCAGCAGCGCGAGCCGGGGCCGCGACACCTTGTTTGCACGCGTCGTCGGCCTGATGCCGGCCCGGAACAGCGATTCGTTCGCATAGATGTTGCCCACGCCCACGACCAGGTGGTTGTCCATCAAGGCAAGCTTGATCGCCGCGCTGCGCGAGCGCGTCATGCGCCAGAGATAGGCTGCATCGAACGCCGGGTCGAACGGTTCCGGCCCCAAGTCGCGCAGCAGCGGATGCGAGAGCGCGGGATCCGGGGCCCACAGCATGGCGCCGAACCGCCGCGGATCGTGATAACGGAGCCGCGACCCGTCGCCGAACACGATATCGACGTGGTCATGCGGGCGTCGCTCGGGCGCTTTCGTGTAGACCCGCAGGCTGCCGGTCATCCCGAGGTGGACGAGAAGCGAGCCTTTGTCGATGCGGAACAACAGGTACTTGCTGCGTCGCGACAGACCGTCAATGGTCCGGCCTTCGAGTCTTTTCGGAAGGTCGCCGGGAACCGGCCATCTCAAGCGCGGGTCGTACACGATGAATTTGGCGATGCGGCGTCCGATGACGCACGGCGCAACGCTGCGGCGGGTGGTCTCGACTTCGGGCAGTTCGGGCATCGCGGCGGCGTTCGTGGTGGAGGTTGGCGTCGATTTGTTGCGCCGCCGAATATAGCCTAACATCGACCGCCTGCCGGTCTACAACCGCCTGCCGGTCTACAAGTCCCTCGCGAGTCCGTATGGCGCTTACAAGCATGCCGCTTTGCCGTTCCACATTTCCGCTTCGTGCGCCGCTGGTCGCCGCGGCCCTTGCCGCATGCGTGTTGCTGGCGTCGCTGCCGGGGGCCGCACAGCAGCCGTCTCCGGGAAGCGCCGGGCGCCCGGTGGAAACTCTTTCCCCGCCGGACAAGGGCGACGGACTCTCCGCGGATCTCTTCTACAAATTCCTGCTCGCGGAAGTTGCG
>JAYTIR010000223.1:0-6051 GCA_043731765.1 Burkholderiales bacterium | reverse complement strand
CCGATGCTGGCAGGGACTTGTGAAACACTTCGACCCATCCCGGCCATAATCCACACCATCCCAGTTCCACCGGCCTCTTTCGGAACCGCCATGACCTACGAAAATATTCTCGTCGAAACCCGCGACCGCGTGGGGCTGATTCGTCTCAACCGCCCGCAGCGGATGAACGCGCTGAACGATGCGCTGGCCCAGGAACTGGCGGCGGCGCTGCACGCCTTCGACGACGACGACGGCATCGGCTGCATCGTGATCACGGGCAACGAAAAAGCGTTCGCGGCCGGGGCGGATATCGGGGCGATGGCGGAATGGGATTACGCCAAGGTCTATGGCGACGACTACATCACGCGCGATTGGGAGGAGGTCATCCGCATCCGCAAGCCGGTGATCGCTGCGGTGGCGGGCTACGCGCTCGGTGGCGGGTGCGAACTGGCCATGGCCTGCGACACGATCATTGCCGCGGACACCGCGAAATTCGGACAGCCTGAAATCACGATCGGCACCATGCCGGGCATGGGCGGCACGCAGCGGTTGCCGCGCGCCATCGGCAAGGCGAAGGCGATGGACTGGTGCCTGACCGGCCGCATGGTGGATGTTGCCGAAGCCGAACGCGCGGGGCTCGTCGCACGCATCGTCCCCGCCGGCCAGCTTGAAGCCGAGGCACTGGCGTTCGCCGCGAAGATCGCGTCGTTTTCGCTGCCCGTCGTGTTGAAGGTCAAGGAGGCGATCAACCGCGCATACGAATCGTCGCTCGCCGAAGGACTCAAGTTCGAGCGCCGCGAATTCCACGCGACTTTCGCGCTTGCGGACCAGAAGGAAGGCATGCGCGCGTTCGTCGAAAAGCGCAAGCCGGCGTTCAAGCATAGGTAGAATCGCTTGATGGACGGGCGCGCGATCGCCGCCTTCCTCGAACAACGCCCGCCCGACTTCACCGGCTGCTGAAGTGCGCGGCTTTCAACAGAACAGGAACCGACCATGCGCAAACCCAATTCGATAATTTCGTTGCTTGTGGCATCACTGTTGCTGGCCGCCTGCCAGACCACTTCGATCAATTCGGCCTGGTTCGACCCGAGCTTTACCGGCGGCCCGATGAAAAAAATCGACGTCGTGGCTGTGGGTACCAACCTCACCAATCGGCGCGTGTTCGAGGACATTTTTGCGCAAAAGCTGCGCGATGCCGGTGTGGACGGGGTGGCTGGCTACACGGTCATTCCCGACGAAGCGCGGGCGGTCGAGGCGCCGTTCAACGCGGCCGTCGCGAGGACGGGCGCGCAGGGCCTGCTGGTGGTGCGCCTGCTGGGTGTGGACACGCGGACGCAGGTCTCCACGACGATGGTGCCCACCGGCCCGATGTGGGGCGCGGGCCGCTGGGGAGGGGGCTGGGGAGGAGGAATGTTCGGGCCCTCGATGGTCCCGGTGACGGAGGTCCAGCAATACGATCTCGCGATCGTCGAGACGACGCTCTACGACGTCCAGACCGGGCGGGTCGTATGGGCGGCTACCACGCAGACCCTCAATCCTTCCTCGGTGCAGCGGCAAGCGCCGGGCTTTGCCGACGTCATCATCGGTCAGCTCGCCGCGCGCGGATTGATCGCAGGTGCGGCGAAAAAATAGGGTTACTGCGCCGGTTTGAAGCGCATCGACGCACCGTCGGATAGCGTCAGAACCAGTTCTCCACGGTCCATGGCGTATGCGGTCGCCTGCGCGATCGTAAGTAGAAAATCGGCGGCCTGCGATCCGGGGGGACATGCCATCCGGGTGAGCGCCACGGCGCCGAACTTGATCTGGGCGCCGTTGACGTCGTAGCTTCCGCTGCCGCGGTTGCAGTCAGCGCGCACGTTGACGCGTCCGCCTCCCTGGAACGACAGCGTGTAACGATCCGGTGCGGCCGACACGACGACCGGCGCGCTTCCGAGTTGCGTGCGCTGCCATTGCCAGACGGGGCCGACGATTTCGCTCGACGCGACGGTCACGACCGGCGGCATCGCGTTTGCGGGAACGTACGCAGGCGCATTGGCCGGCGCCAGACCGGCCTGCGGCATGTTCTGGCAGGCGGTCGCTGCCAGCACCAGCGCGCAGGCCAGCAATGCTTTGCGTTCCATGATTCATGTTAGCACCGCGTACCGGCGAGGCGATTGGTGGGGGCGTTCTGCAAATATTGGCGCAGGCGCGGGCCGGGTTAGAATCGCAGCGGCGAGCGGAAACGCCTTCGATTTAATTACCGGCATGCCCACCGATCCCGCGCTACTCTCCTCATTGCAGCCGCAGCGCATCTGGGACCGCTGCGAGGCGCTCGGCCGCCTGTCCGAATTGGAAGGCGGGCTGACGCGCGTGTTTCTTTCCGCCGAGCAAGGCCAAGCGAATGCGCTCGTGCTGGCGTGGATGCGCGAGGCCGGCATGGCGGCGCACCTGGATGCCATGGGCAATTGCGCGGGCCGTTACGAAGGTGCGCGTCCTGGCCTGCCGTGCCTGATGCTCGGGTCGCATCTCGACACCGTGCGCGATGCCGGCAAATATGACGGCATGCTGGGCGTGATCGCGGCGATCGAATGCGTGAGCGCACTGCACGCCATGGCCATGCGCCTGCCCTTTGCGATCGAGGTCGTCGGCTTCGGCGACGAAGAGGGCGTGCGCTTTGGTTCGACGCTGCTCGGCAGTCGCGCGGTGGCGGGCACTTTTGATCCCGCGCTGCTCGACAAAGTGGATGCGAGCGGTATGACAATACGCGACGCGCTGCGCGGATTCGGACTTGATCCCGCGCAGATCGCCGCGGTCGCTCGCCGGCCTGCCGATGTGCTGGCCTACGCCGAATTGCACATCGAGCAGGGACCCGTGCTCGAAGCGGAAGGATTGGCGACTGGTGTCGTCACCGCGATCAACGGCGGCAACCGGTTCATTATCGAGCTGACCGGCATGGCCGGGCACGCCGGGACGGTGCCGATGGGATTGCGCCGCGATGCGTTGGCCGCCGCGTCCGAATGCGTGCTGGCGATCGAGCGTATCGCCGCGGCGATGCCCGATATCGTCGGCACCGTGGGCCGCATTGAAGCGTTGCCGGGCGCGATGAACGTCATTCCCGGCAAGGTCCGGTTTTCGCTCGACGTGCGCGCACCCACTGACGACAAACGACATGCTGCCGTGGCCACGATCCGCACTGCCTGCGAGGCGATCGCGCAACGCCGCAACATCGCGATGGCGACCACGCCGCTGTGGGAAGCGAAGACATCGCCGTGCGATCCTGACTTGCAACGCCAATTCTCCGCCGCCATCGCGGAGGAGGGCGGACGCGTGCATCACCTGCCGTCGGGCGCGGGTCACGACGGCATGGCCCTCATCGACATTGCGCCGATCGGCATGCTTTTCGTCCGCTGCAAGGGCGGGATCAGCCACAATCCCGCAGAGGCGGTGACGCTGGACGACGTCGCCACCGGCGCGCGTGTCCTCGCACGCTTCATCGCGTCGTTCACGCCGCCGCGCGCCTGAAGCGTGTATGACCAATACAGCAAATACCATCCACGCGTTCCTCCTGGCGCATCGCGGCGAGGAAGAGCGATTCCTCGCCGAATTGGTCAAGATGCCGTCCGACAATCCTCCGGGCGATTGCGCACCCCATGCCAGGCGCGCGGCGGAGTTGCTGGAAGCGCTGGGATTCACGGTCGAACGCCATGTGGTTCCGGATGACGCGGTCAAGGCCAACGGCATGGTGAGTTGCACGAACCTGGTCGTGCGGGTTCGCTTCGGTACCGGCAGCGGACCGGTGATTGCGCTCAACGCGCATGGTGACGTCGTGCCGCCGGGTTCCGGCTGGACATTGGACCCGTATGGCGCCGAGGTGCGCGACGGCTTCATGTACGGCCGCGGCGTGGCGGTGTCGAAATCGGATTTCGCGACGTACGCGTTCGCGCTGCTGGCACTCCGTGACGCGGCGGCCCACGGCGCTGTGCTCGACGGCACCACCGAGTTGCACTTCACTTACGACGAGGAAGTGGGTGGCGCGATCGGTCCGGCGTGGTTGCTGCAGCAGAAGATCAGCACGCCCGACTACGCGATCTCGGCGGGCTTTTCGCATGGCATCACGACTGCGCACAACGGCTGCCTGCACGTGCAAGTCGACGTCGCCGGCAAATCCGGTCACGCCGCTGAGCCGGAAAAGGGCATCGACGCGCTCGAAGCCGCGACGGGGATATTGTCCGACCTCTATGTCCTGCGCAAATCCTATGCTACGAAAAAATCGAGAGTCGCCGGCATTGGATCGCCCACGCTCGTCGTTGGCCTGATCAACGGCGGCATCAACACCAACGTGGTGCCGGACCACGTGTCGTTTCGCATCGATCGCCGGATCATTCCGGAAGAAAACGCGGCCGACGTGGAAGCAACGCTTACGCGGCAGATACACGAATTCGCGGCGAAATGGCCGGCTGCCCGCGTGAGCGTCAAGCGCATCCTGCTCGCTGTGCCCTTTGTGCCGATTCCCGGTCACGAGAAACTGGTCGCGGCGCTGCAACGCCATGGCAAGGCAGTGCTGGGCGAGGAAATCAGGACCCACGGCGTGCCGATCTACACCGACGCACGCCTCTACACGACCGCCGGCATCCCAACCGTGTTGTACGGTGCCGGGCCGCGCACGCTGGTCGAGGCCAACGGTCATCGTGCGGACGAGAGATTGAAACTCGACGACCTCCACCGCGCGACGGAAGTGGTTGCGCTGGCACTCGTGGACCTGCTTTCGCCACCATAGCTCTGTATGGCATCAGTCCGACACGATGACGACCGGCAGCAGCAGGCGGCGGAATGATGTCGCCTGTGTCTCCCGCATCCCGCGGCGACCGCCGCGACCCGAATCTTTGGCGCACCGTCAGCGCGCTTGGTGTCGCGCAGATCATTTCGTGGGGCTCGCTGTTCTATACGATCGCGGTGCTGGGCGCCACGATGCGCCGGGAACTGGGCGTTTCCGACATCGTCCTGTTCGGCAGCTTCACCGCCGGTCTGTTCCTGTCGGGAATGGTGTCCCCGCTTGTCGGGCGCGAGATCGACGCTCGCGGCGGTCGGCGTGTGCTCGCCTGGGGCTCGGTATTGGGCGGGCTGGCCACGGCCGTGCTGGCCACCGCGCAGGGGCCGTTCACGATGCTCATCGGATGGCTGCTGGCCGGCATCGCGATGGCAGCATGTCTCTACGATCCGGCATTCGCCACGATGCACCAGATTTCGGGAACGTCGTACCGCCGCGCGGTCACCGCGCTCACGCTCTTCGGCGGCTTTGCAAGCACCGTGTTCTGGCCGCTTTCCCAATATCTGCTCGACGAAATCGGATGGCGCAACACATTCGTGGTGTACACGGGCCTGCATCTTTTCGTGTGTCTGCCGCTGCATCTCCTGCTGGTTCCGCGGACGCACACTTCACGACCGGTAGAGGAAACACCGCATGCCACAGATGCCGCACGGGCAAGCGATGGCGCCGTTTTCGCGTGGCTCGCGACGGCGCTGTCGCTCGCGGCGTTCCTGGGGTCAGCGATGGCGGCGCATATCATCGACCTCCTCACCGCGACGGGCCTGACCGCGCGCGACGCGGTCCTGGTCGGCTCGCTGATCGGTCCCATGCAGGTCGCCGGCCGGATCATGGAATTTTCTTTCGGCCGCCACTTGCGCGCATTGGCGGTAGGGACGCTGGCGTTCGCGTTGATGGCCGTAGCGCTGGCGCTGTTCACCCAGGTTCGCGGCATATGGATTGTCGCGCTCGCGTTCGCCATCGTGTATGGCTGGAGCAATGGCGTCATGACCATCGTCCGCGGGACGGTTCCGGCGGAGATGTTCGGCCAGCGCGGTTACGGCGCGTTGCTCGGTCGCCTTGCGCGGCCGCAATTCGTCCTCAAGGCCATCGCGCCGGTTGCCATCACGCTGCTGTACACGGTCGACCCGACGCGCGCGCTGACACCTTATGCGCTGCTCCTTGTCGCGGTGGCTGCGCTGCTGGCCTACCGCCTAGCGGTGGCCGCAGCGCGTCGCCGCTCTCGATCGGTCTAGTTGTCGAGTTTCAAGCCGCTGTAGACGCGATTC
>JAYTIR010000222.1:0-3197 GCA_043731765.1 Burkholderiales bacterium | reverse complement strand
TCGGCCTGGCGATGGAGGCGCGGGCCAGGTTGGCCGAAGAAGGCGTCGCGACTCGCGTGGTGTCGATGCCGTGCACCGGACTCTACGATCGCCAGGACGCCGCGTACAAGTCAGCGGTGCTTCCAGGCACGATCCCGAAGCTTGCCATCGAGGCCGGTGTCACCGCGTACTGGTGGAAGTATGTCGGACCCGACGGCGGCGTGGTGGGTATCGATACCTACGGCGAGTCGGCGCCCGCGGGGGCGCTGTTCAAGCATTTCGGATTCACGGTCGACCATGTGGTCGCGGCCGTGCATAAAATTCTGGCGTAACCAACGAGGAAACCAGCAATGGCAATCAAGGTCGGCATCAACGGCTACGGCCGCATCGGACGCAACATTCTGCGCGCGCTGTATGAATCGGGAAGAACGGATATCGAAATCGTCGCGCTCAACGATCTGGGCGATGCCGAGACCAATGCCTACCTCACCCGGCACGATACGACGCACGGTCCGTTCGGCAAGGAGGTCGAGGTGAAAGATGGGCACCTGGTCATCGCCGGCGACACGATCCAGGTCTTTGCGATCAGAAATCCGGCCGAAATTCCGTGGGGCCAGCACGGGGTCGATGTGGTGCTCGAGTGCACTGGTCTCTTCACCGGCAAAGCCAAGGCCGGCGCGCACCTGGCGGGTGGCGCGAAGAAGGTCATCATCTCGGCACCGGGTGAAAAGGACGTCGATGCGACGGTGGTCTACGGTGTCAATCATGATTCGCTGAAAGCGTCGCACACCGTCATCTCCAATGCGTCATGCACGACCAACTGCCTGGCGCCGATGGCCAAGGTGCTGCACGACACGATCGGCATCGTCAACGGCCTGATGACGACCGTGCACGCGTACACCAATGACCAGGTCCTGACCGACGTCTTCCACAAGGATTTGCGACGCGCCCGCGCCGCCGCGCAAAACATGATACCGACCAAGACCGGCGCCGCAGCGGCGGTGGGGCTCGTGCTGCCGGAACTGAACGGCAGGCTCGATGGGTACGCGATTCGCGTACCGACGATCAACGTGTCGGTCGTGGACCTGTCGTTCATCGCCGCGCGCGACACCACGGTCGACGAAGTGAACAACGCGCTCAGGGCAGCGTCGGAATCCGGGCCGCTCAAGGGCATCCTCGGCTACAACACGGCGCCGCTGGTGTCGTCCGACTTCAACCATGACCCGCGCTCGTCGATCTTCGATGCCACGCTGACCAAGGTCTCGGGCCGCCTCGTCAAAGCCTCGTCCTGGTATGACAATGAGTGGGGATTCAGCAACCGGATGCTGGACACGACTGTGGCCTTGATGAATGCGAAGTAGGATCGATAAGGCGACTGGACAATATTGCGCTTGGCCGCTAAAGCAAGCCGACCTCGTGGAAAGCGCGATCCGGATCAGGCCCATCGAGTTCGCGGATGTGCCGAGTTTCAGGGACTATGTGGACGCAGTCGCGCGCGAGCGCCGCCACTTCATGATCCTCGAAGCCTTTCCGCTGGAGAAAACCGCCGAATTCGTCGCGCAGAATATCGTGACCGGCAATCTGCAGTTCGTCGCGGTGGACGGTTCGAACGTCATCGGCGCGGTCGATCTGCACCCGCACAAGTTCGAGGGCTTCCGCCACAATGCCAGCCTCGGGATCGGCCTGCTGGCCGCGTATCGCGGCATGGGCCTCGGTTCCCGGTTGATGAAGACGGCGATCGCCGCGTGCGCGCAGCACGGCTTCCGCCGCCTGGAACTCGTCGTCTACGCGAACAACGCGGCGGCGATCAGGCTGTATGAAAAATGCGGCTTTGCCCGCGAAGGTGTTTTTCGCGGACAACGCGATCTCGATGGCGTGCGCGAGGACGTCATCGCCATGGTCAAATGGATGGAATAGGCCCTGCTCATGAAAGTACTCCGCCTCAGCGACCTCGCCCTTGCGAACAAGCGCGTTTTCATTCGTGCCGACCTGAATGTTCCGCAGGACGATGCCGGGAATATCACCGATGACACGCGGATACGCGCGTCGGTGCCGGGCATCCGGTACGCGCGCGACGCCGGCGCCGCGGTGATGGTCACGTCGCATCTCGGACGGCCGGCCGAAGGCGAACTCAAGCCCGAGGACTCGCTCGCGCCGATCGCCGCGCGTCTGAGTGAACTGCTGGGTTCGCCGGTGCCGCTGATCCGGAACTGGGCCAACGGTGGCTTCACCGTGCAATCCGGCCAGGTCGTACTGCTGGAAAATTGCCGCGGCAACAAAGGCGAGAAAAAGAACGACCCGGCGCTTGCGAAAAAAATTGCCACGCTCTGCGACATCTATGTCAACGATGCGTTCGGCACCGCCCACCGGGCCGAGGCGACGACCGAAGGCATCGCCCGCTTCGCGCCGGTGGCTTGCGCGGGACCGCTGCTTACCGCCGAACTCGAAGCGCTCGGCAAGGCGCTCAGCCAACCGCGCCGCCCGCTGGTCGCGATCGTTGCCGGCGCCAAGGTATCGACCAAGCTGAGCATCCTCGACACGCTTTCCGAAAAGGTGGATCACCTGATCGTCGGCGGCGGCATCGCGAACACTTTCCTGCTCGCGGCCGGGTATCCGATCGGCAAGTCGCTGGCCGAAGCCGATCTCGCCGGCGAAGCGCGCAAGATGATCGCCAAGATGCAGGCACGCGGCGCCGCGGTCCCGTTGCCGACCGATGTCGTGTGCGCCAAGACATTCGCCGCGGATGCTGCGGCGACGACCAAGCCGGTGGCAGACGTTGCCGCCGATGACCTGATCCTCGACATCGGACCCCGATCGGCGGCGGTGCTCGCTGCCCAATTGAACGCGGCCGGCACCATCGTCTGGAATGGTCCGGTCGGCGTATTCGAATTCGATGCGTTCGCCGGCGGCACGCGCGCGGTCGCGCTTGCGATTGCCGAATCGTCGGCGTTTTCGATCGCTGGCGGCGGTGACACGATTGCCGCGATCAACAAGTTCGGCATCGCCGACAAGATCGGCTATATCTCAACGGCGGGCGGCGCGTTCCTGGAGTTTCTCGAGGGCAAGACATTGCCGGCCGTCGCCGTACTGGAAGAGCGCGCGCGGAGCTGACGCGCAAGGAGCGGGTCGGCTCCCCGTTTTTTTGCGCCATGACTCGGTTCGGCGCGCAGCGTGATGCGCTACACCAAATGCGCGCGGACGGAACTTCGCCGGGAAAG
>JAYTIR010000221.1:0-8348 GCA_043731765.1 Burkholderiales bacterium | reverse complement strand
CGGCTACGTCGCGGTGCGCGCTGACGCGTGGGACACGCCAGCGATGAAGAAATACGTCGAGGGCTTTCCGCCCGCCGCGGTCGCGCGCGACCAGTTGCCGTACGCCAAGGCCGAATTGTCGACGCACGACAATCAACGCGTGACCAAGGCGCTGAACGACGGCCTGCAGGCGGCGCTCACCGGCACCAAGACGCCCGAGCAGGCGATGAAGGACGCGCAGGTCCAGTCGGAGCGGATATTGCGAACGTACCGGCGATAGCACAACCGCTCGTTTCACGGTCGCCTTGAAGCGCCTCATTTGAGTCGTCTGACGCAGTGGGTGTACGGCTGGCTGCTGTTGTTGCCGGCGATGGCGCTGCTCGCCCTCTTCACCCACTATCCGGCGCTCGCCAACCTCTGGCACAGCTTCCTCTCGACACCCAAGGGAGACCGGCCCGCGGCGTTCGTCGGCCTCGACAACTACGAGCAGATGGTCGAGGACCCGATCTTCTGGCAGGCGCTCTCCAACAACCTCTGGTACGCGCTCGGCACGATCCCCGTATCGATCGCACTGGCGTTGCTGATGGCGGTGTGGGTGAACGATCGCATTCCCGGCCGCGGGATCCTGCGTCTTGCCTATTTCACGCCGACGATCCTGCCGATGATTGCGGTGGCCAACATCTGGCTTTTCTTCTATACGCCGCAATACGGCTTGCTGGAGCAGTTCACCGGTGCGTTCGGACTGCCGAGCCACAATTGGCTGGGCAGCAAGAGCACGGCGCTCCCCGCGCTGATGGTCGTCACGATCTGGAAGGAAGCCGGCTTTTTCATGATTTTCTACCTGGCGGCGCTGCAATCCATGTCGCCCCACCTGGCCGACGCCGCTGCGCTGGAAGGCGCGTCACGCTGGTATTTCTTCCGTCGCGTCACGCTGCCGCTGCTGATGCCCACCACGCTGTTCGTGCTGGTGAACGCGGTGATCAACGCATTTCGCCTGGTCGACCACATCGTCGTGATGACGCGCGGCGGGCCCGACAACGCGACGGAGCTCCTGCTCTTCTACATCTACGAGATCGGCTTCAAATTCTGGGACTCGGCCTATGCGGCCGCGCTGACCATGATCCTGCTCGCGATCCTCGGGCTCGTCGCCATCGCGCAGTTCTACTTTCTCGAACGCCGGGTCCACTACCAATGAGCGCCGCCGGGCCGCCCCAAGGTGCGAATCGCTCCCCCGCTGGAGGCAGCGCAGCGGCCGAATTGGCCAATGAGGCCGCAAGCGTGGGGGTCCAATGAGCGCCGCGCTGAATGTGTACGAGCCGCGCGGGGTCGGACGCGCGCTGGAAACGGCCGGCGCCTGGCTGTTGGGCTTCCTGTGGGTGCTGCCGCTGTTGTACGCATTCTGGACGGCGTTTCATTCCGCCGAATTCTCGACGCGCGTCTCGTTGTCCGCCCCGCTGACGCTGGCCAACTTCGTCACCGCCTGGCACGCCGCGCCGTTCGCGCAGTATTTTCTAAACACCGTGTTGCTCGTGGCGATGGTGCTGGCCGCGCAACTCGTCCTGACCACCCTTGCCGCCTACGCGTTCGCGCGTTTCGAGTTTCCCGGCCGCAACGTGCTCTTTGCGCTGGTGCTGGTGCAATTGATGGTGATGCCCGACGTGCTGATCGTCGAGAACTACCGGACGATGACTGCGCTCGGGCTGAAGGATACGATCACGGCCATCGGCCTGCCCTACATGGCGAGCGCGTTCGGGATCTTTCTGCTGCGCCAGACGTTCAAGGGCGTGCCGCGCGAACTGGACGAGGCTGCGCGGGTCGAGGGCTGCACGCCGCTGCAGGTGCTGTGGAACGTCTACGTTCCGCTCGCCCGTCCGACCTATCTCGCCTATGCGCTGGTGAGCGTAAGTTACCATTGGAATAATTTCCTGTGGCCGCTCATCATCACCAATTCGGTGGAGGCGCGTCCCGTGACCGTGGGCCTGCAGGTGTTTTCATCGACGGACCAGGGCATTGATTGGTCGATCATCACGGCGGCCACGCTCTTGTCCACCGCGCCGCTGCTGATCGCCTTTCTGCTCTTTCAGCGGCAGTTCGTTCAATCATTCATGCGAGCCGGAATACGATGAAACTGATTACCTGGAACGTGCAGTGGTGCTGCGGTGTCGATGGCAAGGTCGATCCGGCGCGCATCGTGACCGAAGCCAAACGCCAGGCCGATTTCGACGTGCTCTGCCTGCAGGAGATCGGGGACAATTACCCGCACCCGCGGCTGGCGGGAAGCGCGGGCGAGGACCAGTTCGCGTTGCTGGCCACGCTGCTGCCGGGCTACGTCGCAGTCCCCGGCGTCGCGGTCGATCATCCGGCCGAAGGCGGCCGCCGCCGGCGCTTCGGCAACATGATCTTCAGCCGGCTGCCGGTGCAGCAGGTCTTCCGCTATATGCTGCCCTATCCGGCCGACTCGGATTACTTGGGCATGCCGCGGATGGCGCTTGAGGCCGTGGTCACCACGCCCTTTGGCGACGTGCGCGTGATCACCACGCATCTCGAGTACTACTCGGTCGCGAAACGCTCGGCGCAGATCGACGCGCTGCGTGGGATCTATGCGCAGGGCTACCAATACTCCAAGGGCTTGCGGGTCACGGGGACCGATGGCGGCCCGTTCCAGACCTATCCGCGCCCCGCGGCGACGATCATCACCGGCGACTTCAACATGGATCCGGCGGATCCGGGGCATGCCCAGATGCTCGTGCCGTTCGCGGACGGCACACCGGCACTGAACGACGTGTGGGAGCACACGCACCCGGACGTCCCGCACCCGCCGACGATGTGCATCTACCAGAAAATCAACCCCGCCGCGCCCGGCTATTGCTGCGATTTCATCTTCGTCAGCGAGAACCTCAAATCGCGGGTCCGCGACGTCACCGTGGACTCGCAACTTCAGGCCTCGGATCACCAGCCGGTCGTCCTGACCCTGGGGTGATGCGCAGACCAGAATAGGGTCAGAGACGATACTCCAACGGTTCTTGGGAGTATCGTCTCTGACCCCATACCGGTTGGAGGCGGCTACAATTCGGGGTTGTACGCAGTTGCCTTCGCGACCGCGGCACTTTCCGCATTGTCGTATCACCTTGGCCCGCGCTCCTTCCGCCTCCCCCGCGCTCACGTTTACCGGCGAGCGTTTCACGCCCGAAGTGCGCGGTGCGATCTGGTACGAGCACTGGCATCGCTATGCTTTTGTCGCGGAAATGGTCCGGGGCAAGCGCGTGCTGGACGCCGCCTGCGGGGAAGGCTATGGCAGTTTCCTGCTTGCGCACGCTGCGGCGCATGTGACCGGCATCGACATCTCCGCCGATGCGGTCGCGCACGCGAGCGAGCGGTATCCGTTGGCGAACCTCACGTTCACTCACGGCTCCGTGACGAAGCTGCCCCTGCCCGACGCCTGCGTCGACGTCGTCGTCTCATTCGAAACCATCGAACACTTGTCCGGGCAGAGCGAAATGCTCGCGGAATTCCGCCGACTGTTGGCGCCCGACGGGGTGCTCGTGATTTCCTCGCCCAACCGTCCGGTCTACAACGAATCGGACGCCATCGAAAATCATTTTCACGTGGGTGAACTCGATCGCGCCGAATTGAAGGCACTGCTCGATCCCGCGTTTCCGGAGCAGGCCTGGCACGCGCAACGCGTGGTCGCGCAGTCGGCACTCTGGGCAGAAAACGACAGTCGTCACGACCTGCAGTACCTGGCGCTTCCCGGTGACGAAGCCCGGACGGTGCGCGAGCCCGCGCCGCCAATGTATTTTGTCGTCGTATGCGCGGCAGCCGGCGTGCCGCTGCCGGTGTGTCCCGCGCTCTCGCTGTTCGACGACGGCGCGCTCGCGTTGTGGCGCGACTATGCCCGCGCGCTGGGCCGTGAACGGCAGCTCGGTTGGGACGAGCTCGATGCGCGCGCGATCGCGGAAGATCGGCTGGCGGAACTGGTGGCGGCCGTCAACGCGCTGGCGAGCGAAAGGGATGCGAGCCTCGCGAAGGTGCGACGCATTGCGGCGCTGGAAACCGCGCTGGCCGAAGGGAAAGCCGCGTTCGTCCGGGAGGTCGCGGCTCACGCCGCGACGCGCGAGCGCCTCGACTATCGCGAATCGGCCCGTGGCTGGCTGCGCCTGCCATTCGCGCTGTTGAAGCGTCGCGTGTCGAGCTTGCGATGACGCCCTCCATCGACGTCATCGTCCCGGTATACCGCAATCTGGACGCGACGCGGCGCTGCATCGAGAGCGTGCTCGCGGCCGCGTGCCGCACTCCATTCGAACTCGTCCTCGTCAATGACGCCACACCCGAGGCCGATCTCGCCCGTTACCTGCGCGAATTGCGTGAGAAGGGGCGCGCGACGCTGATCGAGCAGGCATCGCGGCAGGGCTTTGCCGCCGCGGTCAACTCTGCATTCGCGTTGCATCGCGATCGCGACGCGGTGGTCCTCCAGGCCGACGCCGAGGTCGCCAATGACTGGCTCGACCGCCTCGTGCACCATGCCTCCCAACGCGGCGTCGGCGTGGTCGCGACCTTCACCGATAACGCCGGCGTCGCGACGTATCCGCTGCCGCGCAGCGAGAATCCATTGCCGTCGGGCTACACGGTGGCCACACTGGATGCGCTGTTCGCTCGCGCCAATGCGGGCCAGGCCGCCGCACTTCCCGCGGTCGACGGCCCCTGCCTCTATTTCCGCCGCGATTGCCTGAACTCGGTCGGTGCCTTCGACAGCCGTCCGCTCGGCAGCGATTACGGCGTCGAGATCGATTTCTGCCTGCGTGCCGGCAGCGCCGGATTTCGCCACCTGCTGGCCGGCGACGTGTTCGTCGGCCATGGCGCGCACGCGTCGTTCGGCGAGGAGCACGCGGAGGAGATGTCCGGCCGCACCGCGCTGGCCTTGTCCAAACTTTTTCCGGCATACGCGGTGCAGAAAAGGGAGGCGCTCGAACGAGACTCCGGAAGGCCGTTTGCGCGGCGCGTCGACCTCCTGCGTCTGGCCGATCTGCCGCAGCAGGTGATTGTGTTTGTCTCGCACCCCTGGGGCGGAGGCATTCGCCGCTACATGAACGACCTGGCCACGCTGGCGAGCGAACGCTGCGAAGTCCTGTATCTCGAACCTGCGACGGGCGACACGGTCAAGCTTTACTGGCCGCGCGCGGCCGAGAGTTTTGCCGCGTATTTCACTCTGCCCGACGAGCTTCCGATCCTGGCCGAGACGCTGCGCGCCATCGGCGTGGCGCGCCTGCATTTCCATCACGTGCACCTGCAGCCGCGGGCGATCCTCGACCTGCCCTCCGCCGTCGGCGTCCCCTATGATTGCACGCTGCACGACTATTACCCGATCTGTCCGCAATACCACCTCGTCACCGAAGTAGGCAATTATTGCGGCGAGCCCGATGCCACCGGCTGCGCCGCCTGTCTTACGCGGCGACCGGGGCAATGGGGAATCGACATCACTGCGTGGCGCGGCGCTTTCGGTCAGCTGCTTCGCGGTGCCGACCGGCTTATCGCGCCGTCGCACGATGTGGTGGCGCGGATGCGACGCTATTTCCCGGACATCGCGATCAGTGTCTGGCCACACCCCGAACCGGCGCCGCTCCCGCCTCCCCGCTGCGCGCGCGTCGCCGTATTGGGCAACCTGTCGCCGGAAAAGGGTTTGCATGTCGTTGCGGCCTGCGCGCAGGACGCGCGCGACCGCGAGCTGCCGTTGGTGTTCCGCCTGCTGGGATCCACGACCGAACCGGTGCCACAGGCGCCGGACGCGCCGCTGACGATCTATGGACAATACGTCGACGCGGAACTGCCGCGCCTGATCGCGGAGGAAAAGCCCGACGTCCTGCTCTTCGCCGCACAGGTGCCGGAAACCTACGCGTACACGCTGTCGGTGGCGCTCGACTCGGGCCTGCCGATCGTGGCGACGTCGCTCGGCGCGTTCACCGAACGGCTGGCGGGCCACCCGCGCACCGCGACCGTGCCTTGGGACGCGCCGCCATCGGTGTGGAACAGCGCCCTGCTGATGGCGGCCGGTTTCGCGGAACGCCCGATCGTGATCGTCGCGGCACCCGTTGCCCGTGCGACTTCATGAACCCCTGATGGATCCAGCCCGCTACATCGCACTCTACCTGGCGCCGCTGATGGCGGCACACCGCACGCGCAACGTCCGTGCCGAGATGCCGACGCTTGACGGGCATCATTTCTATCTCGAGGAGGGGCGGGCCGAGACTCCGCAACTTTCCTTGCCGCAGCTTTTCAACGCCGGAGTGGATTGCGGGCATACCGAGGCGCGCCTCGAGCTCAAGCGCCGCGTGGCCGTCGTCGATGCGCAACTCGAGGATTTTCGCGCAGTCCGCGACCGCGCGCAGGGCGATCGCGAGCATCTCGCGGCCGAACTTCTCTCCGCGCAGCGCACGTTGCTCACGATGCAGATTCACACGGGCCGCGTCGAAACGTCGTACGCCAACGCGTGCCACCGCATCGACGAACTCGAGTCATCGACGACGTGGCGCGTAACGGCACCGATTCGCGGCGCCGGCCACCGCGCCAAGGTGCTGTTCGCCCGGGGTCGCGCGCGCTGGGCCGCGGTTCGTCGCGCGCCGCAGGTTGCTGCGCTGATGTGGTCGATTTTCCGCAATGAGGGAACCGCTGCGGTCTTCAACCGAGCCTGGGCCAAGGTGAAAGGACAGGGGCGGTTCCGGGCCCGGCGTGCGGCGATGTTCGGGCTCGAGGAGAACATCGCCCCACTCGCATTTGCGGCGGGCGATGCGCCCCGGGTTTCGATCGTGATTCCTGTCTTCGGCAAGCCGTTGCTCACGTTCACGTGCCTGAAGAGCGTTCAGGCGCACTCGCCCGCCGGACAATTCGAGGTCATCGTGGTCGACGATGCGTCGCCCGATCCTGTGGCGGAATCGCTGAAGCAAGTGACTGGCGTGCAATTCGTACGCAATCCGGCCAATCTCGGTTTCATCGGCACCTGTAACCATGGCGCAGGACTCGCCCGCGGCGAAATCGTCGTTTTCCTCAATAACGACACGATCGTGACACCCGGTTGGCTCGATGCCATGCTCGCGGTGTTCCGCGAGCACCCGGATGCCGGGCTGGTCGGCGCAAAACTCATCTATCCGGACG
The DNA here is from genome assembly GCA_043731765.1 of Burkholderiales bacterium. GTDB lineage: Bacteria > Pseudomonadota > Gammaproteobacteria > Burkholderiales > Casimicrobiaceae > VBCG01. Next base: position 1,223 of record JAYTIR010000221.1, on the reverse strand, counting down.
GCACGCTGCAGGAGGCGGGAGGAATCGTCTGGCGCGACGGGTCGGCGTGGAACTGGGGCCGCCACGACGATCCGAACAAGCCGGTCTACAACTACCTGCGCGAAGCCGATTACTGCTCCGGCGCGTGCCTGGCCGTGCCAGGCGCGTTGTTCCGCGAAGTCGGCGGCTTCGACCCGGATTTCGCGCCTGCGTATTACGAGGACGTGGACCTGGCCTTTTCCGTGCGCGCGGCGGGTCGCAAGGTCTATTACCAGCCATTTGCAACGGTCGTCCATTTCGAAGGCCAGACGTCCGGTACCGACGAGGCCGTGGGCATCAAGCGCCACCAGGTCGTGAACCAGGCGACGTTCGCCGCGAAATGGGGCACTGCGCTGCTGATGCACCGCGCGAACGGCATGCAACCGGAGTTGGAGCGCGACCGCTGGGCGCAGATGCGGGTGCTGGTCGTCGACGCCTGCATGCTGACACCCGACCACGATGCGGGCTCGTTGCGGATGCAGGCGATCCTCGAAATCCTGACGTCGCTTCGATGCAAGGTCACCTTTGTTGCGGACAACCTCGAGTATCGACAGCCTTACGTGGCGCAGCTCCAGCAACGCGGGATCGAAGTCCTGTTCCATCCTTATGCCGACTCGATCGCGGAACTCCTCGCCCAGCGCGGCAGCGAATTCGACATCGTGTTGATGTCCCGCCATTATGTTGCCGTCAAGCATTTCGACGCCGTGCGCACGTTTGCGCCGGGGGCGCTGGTCGTGTTCGACACGGTCGACCTGCATTTCCTGCGCACGGAGCGCCAGGCCGAACTCGAGGGCAGCGCCCTCGCCCGTGCCGCGGCGCGCGCGAAGCGTGAAGAGGAGCTGGCGCTGATCCGCAAGGCCGACGTGACGCTCGTCGTATCCCCGTTCGAGCAGGCCTTGCTTGCCGATCTCGTGCCGGACGCGCGGGTGATGGTGCTGTCGACGATCCACGAGCTGCTGCCCGGAGGCAAGCCGTACGCCGAGCGGGAAGGACTCGTGTTCATCGGCGGTTTCCAGCATCCGCCCAACACCGATGCGGTACTTTGGTATGCGCGGGAAATCCTGCCACGCGTGCGCGAGGCGCTTCCCGGTGCCAAGACATACATTGTCGGCAGCAAGGTGCCGGCCAACGTGCGCGCGCTCGCGACCGAGGATTTCATCGTCACGGGTTACGTTCCCGACGTCACCCCCTATTTCACCGGCTGC
>JAYTIR010000220.1:0-1814 GCA_043731765.1 Burkholderiales bacterium | reverse complement strand
CGACGCCATCCGCGGCGTCCGCCACATCCCGCTCGCCGCCCTCCAGCCCGGCCTCCCCACGCTCACCGACATCCGCGCCGACTATCTGCGCGGCGTGACCGGCGACCGGCTGGTGGTGCTTGATGCCGCCAAAATTCTTTCCGACCCACGCCTCCTCGTCCACGACCACGACGACGCGTGAGCGCCCCGCAACCGCACGAATTTATAATGAAAACGAACCGCGCCGCACGCGACTTTTAGGCTTCCCATCACCGGGAAAAACCGGCATTGGCAGCGTTGCTGAGTCCGGCCGTCAGAATCATTAAGTTAAAATCTTATGACCACGATCCCTCCCTCCCCCGCAGTTTGCACCCGGCTGCCTCCGGCGGATCTTTCGCAAAAATGGCCGCCTCGGCGGGCCTTCGCGCACTGGCTCTGCGCCAGCCTCGCAGCCCTCCCGTGCGCCGCCAGCGCCCAAGACCCGATCGCGGCCGCACCACCCGCCACGGCCAGCTTGGAGGAATTGATGAACGTGCGGGTGACCACGGTCTCGCGCGGCGAAAGCACCGTCGGCGAGTCGCCGGCGGCGATCTTTGTTATTACCCCGGAGATGATCCACCGCTCCGGCGCGACTAACATCCCGGAGATTCTGCGCATGGTCCCGGGCTTGGAGGTGGGGCATATCGATTCGAGCAAGTGGGGCGTCGGCGCGCGCGGATTCAATACCCGCTTTGCCAACCAACTGCTGGTCCAGGTGGATGGCCGCACGGTTTACACGCCGGTCACTGGCGGCGTCTATTGGGACAACGTCGATTATGTGCTCGAAGACATCGAGCGCATCGAAGTCATCCGCGGCCCCGGTGCCAGTGTGTGGGGTGCCAATGCCGTCAATGGCATTATCAATATCATCACCAAGACGGCCCAAGAGACGCAGGGAATGTTATGGGTCGCCGGCGGCGGCACCGAGGAGCGGGCCTTCACCAGCTTTCGCTTTGGCGGCGCGATTGGCGATAACCTGCATTACCGCGTTTATGGCAAATGGCTGGAGCACGACAGCGGGTTCAATCTCGAAGGCAATGCGCGCGATGACTGGCGCACCGGACGGTTTGGCTTCCGGCTCGACTGGAAACCCGGCAGCGACGACACCGTCACTTTCCAAGGCGATTACTATCACAGCCTGCTCGGCCGCCGCGATCTTCGCCCGTCATCCGAGACCCCGCCGACCTTCATCCGCACCAATACCGAGGACGAAGAGCCATCCGGCGGCGATGTCCTCGTGCGCTGGACTCACGAGTTGGGGAAAGACTCGAACTGGGTCTTGCAAGCCTATTACGATAACAGCGACCGGCGCGGGACGGCTGGAACTTTCGGCTTCTCGGTCAACACCATCGACGTGGACTTCCAGCATCAGTTTCCGCTCGGAGACCGGCAGAAGGTCATTTGGGGCCTCGAGTATCGGCTCACTGAAATCTTCTGGAAGGGAAGCGCCAACGGCTTCGACCAGGGACTCGCCCTCGGTCCTAACCGCGAATTTGTGCAGCGCAATCTGTTCAGCATTTTCCTCCAGGATGAAATCAAGGTCGTCAAAGACCGGCTGTTCCTGACGCTGGGTTCCAAGTTTGAGCACAATGAAATCACCGGCTTTGAATGGCAGCCGACGGCACGCCTGCTCTGGACGCCGACCAAGCGGCAGTCGGTGTGGGCGGCGGTGTCGCGCGCCGTCCGGACGCCCACGTTCCTCGAGAACGATATTCAATTAGGGACGCTGCCCCTCGTGCCTGGCCGTTCCTTCTTCGGGCAGCTTCGCAACAACCACGATCTGAATTCGGAGGAAG
>JAYTIR010000219.1:0-4259 GCA_043731765.1 Burkholderiales bacterium | reverse complement strand
CAGAGACGCGGTCGGTTCATCCATGATCACGAGCTTGGCGTCGGCCGCCATCGCGCGGCAGATCGCGACCAGCTGGCGGTTCGCGATCGAGAGATCCTCAACGCGCGCGTCCGGATCGAGCGAAGCCCCGATGCGCGCCATCGCGGCTTCGGCGGTCGTGCGTACCGTGCGCCAGTTCACCAGCCGCGGAGCGCCGAGATGTCTGGCGATGGAAATGTTCTCCGCAACGGTCAGGTTGGGAAAGAGCGAGAGATCCTGATAGATGACCTGGATGCCGCAGGCGGTCGACTGCACCGGATTCAGATGCGGATATTCGCGCCCCCCGATGAGAATGCGCCCGCCTGGCTCGGGACGCAGAACACCGGACATGATCTTGATCAACGTCGATTTGCCTGATCCGTTTTCACCGACCAGGCAATGCACCTCGCCCGCCGGCAACGAAAGGTCGACGTTGCGCAGCGCGACTACGCCGCCGAAATGCTTGGAGATCGCTTGGAGGTCGAGAAAATTGGCCAAGTCCAGGAGCCTATGACGTCGGCGCCAACAAGAGAATTGGCCGTGTCTCGGGACGACGATTGTTGGAAATGACCGGTGCGGCTGTCCGCCTGCAGGACCGCGCAGTCGGAACGCCTGGCGCGGGTTTGAAGCAATCGCGGGCGAGGGGAGACCTCGCCCGCAACGTTTTGCCCAAGGCTCAGAGGCCTCCAGCGATGAGGCCCGCGATCGTCTCGTTGTTGATGCGCATGATCTTGTCGACCTTGATCAGCTTGCCGGGAACGTCGACGGCCGCTTTGCCGAGTCCCGGGATGTCGACGCCGTCCTTGATTTCCTTGCCGTCGAGAACCATGCGCGCGACCGCGACCATCGCGTAGCCGGCATCGGTCGGATTCCAGAGGAAGCCCTCGCGGATGATTCCATCGGCGATCAGATCCTTCGCCTGCGACGGCAGCACCGTGCCGACGACGGCGATCTTTTTGCCGAGCCGCTTCTCGCGCACCGCGTTGCCGGCGCCGATCGGCCCGTTGGAGCCGAAGCCGAGTATGCCCTTGAGGTTCGGATAGGCCTTGATCACGTCGAGCGTGGTCTTGTACGAGGTGTCGATCTCGTCAGCGCCGGGGAAGCGATCGGCAACGAGTTTCATTTTCGGATAGTGCGCCTTCTGGTACGCGATCGCCGCGTCGGCCCACTTGTTATGAAGGGGCGTCGTCAGTGTGCCGACATAAGCGACGTAGTCGCCTGCCTCGCCCATGTCCTTGGCTAGGCGCTGCATCTGGACTTCGCCGAAGCGAACCGAGTCGATGAGCTCGACGTTCCAGTCGCGCCCTTCTTGCTCCGGCCCCTCGTGCGTGATGACCTTGATGCCTGCCGCCTGCGCGCGCTTGAGCACGGGCTCGCAGACCTTGACGTCGAGTGGTACGAGACCGATCACGGTGACCTTCTTGGCAATCAGGTCTTCCAGCAGCTTCACCTGCTGCGCCGGATCGACGTTAGCGGGGCCGACCATCGAGGCCTCGATATTGAAATCCTTCGCGCCCTTCTTGATGCCTTTTTCCAATGCATTGAACCATGGAATGCCGGCGATCTTGACCACGGTGACCATCGTCGAGTTCGCTGCGAACGCGAGATGGCTCGTCAGGCCCGCCGCGCTGGCCATCGCCGCGCTTCCCAATGCTTTCAGTGTCTTGCGTCTGTTCACTGGCTGTCTCCGGTTGTCTCGCTCTTGGCGAGGTTTTGTTGCCTGCCCACGTAGAAAGCGAAGCTGACCGATGCTAGTGCCTCGGCTGTCAATTAACAACTGGGCTCGGTGCGACGTGAAAGAGTTGAAGGGGCGGTTCGTCGATCCGCCTTCAGTTGGCGATCACCTGCGTAGGGATGCATCGGTCCACAACCTCGTTCGTCTCCCCTCTCAGCAGGCCGCGCTACCGACGCCCGGGGGCTGAGAACGATGCCGGGACTTGTCGACGCGCTTTCCGGCGCAGCAGCGGCTCAGCCGGTCGGCGCGTCCGGAGCGAGCAAGCCGGCCGATTTCAGGTCGCTCCAGAGCCCCGCTGGTACCTTCAGTTCGGAATCGATTGCGTTCGCCTCGGCTTCCGCGGGCTTCACTGCTCCGAGGACCACCGATACGACAGCGGGGTGCGCCATCGCGAACTGCAGGGCCGCGCGCCGAATCGACGTTCCGTGAGTGGCGCAAATCGCTTCGATCTTGCGCACGCGATCCATGACCTCTATGGGCGCCGGCGCGTACTCGAATTTGGCCCCGGGGATGGCCCCGGTCGCCAGAATTCCGGAATTGAACACGCCCGCCAACATGACGCCCATCTTCTTTTCGACCGCGAGCGGCAGAAATTCCGCGAGGCCGTTCTGGATCAACAGAGAGTAGCGGCCAGCCATCATCGCCACATCGAAGTCTCCGGCCCGCGCGAACTTGACGCAAGTGTCGGCTTCGTTGATGCCAAAACCAATGGCGGCGACAGTCTTTTCGCTGCGGAGCTTGTCGAGAGCCCGATAGGCGCCTTCCATCGCTTCCTTGAAACGGCGCTCCGCATCCGCCGGGCCGTGCGTCCAGACGTCACAGTCATGAATGAGCAGAACGTCGAACCGACTCAGACCCGTGCGCAGCAACGACTGTTCGACAGAACGCATCGTTCCGTCATACGAATAATCAAAACGCGGCGCATGAGGAAAGCCACCGACGAAGCCAGGCGAATACACGTCCTTGTTCCGCTCCGGGGGTTTGGCGAACGGATCCATCACCCTGCCGATTTTTGTCGAGACGATGATTTCATTTCGCGGGATATGACGAAGGCCGGCGCCAAGGCGGGATTCGGCCAGCCCATTGCCGTAATGTGGCGAGGCGTCGAAGGTGCGAACACCGCTCTTGTAGGCTTGCTCCACCGTTGAGATCGCCGTCTTTTCGTCGAGAAGCTCATAAAAATCGCCGATGGGTCCCATGCCGAGGCCAACGGCTGAAAACATCAGATCCGTTCCGTTTCTGGTCTTGAAGTGACGCGATTTCATCGTGGCCTCCTCGCTGGAAAGTGCTTGTCGGTGCGACGAGCAAATGGATTGCTCGCATGAGCATAGCGCACGTCCTTCGAACCGCAGCGCCGGGAAATCGACGATGTGGATCTTGATTCGGATATGCGTCGATGCTCGCAGCCCGACAGGTGGCCGGCGTGCAGGAGCCGGGTGGAGAGGCCAGTCGGCATCGGCACATTCGCGTCGCGACAGTTGTGCTGAACGCAAGGGCGCTGTAGAAACGTCGTCGCTGCGCCTTGAAGCGCGACCCAGCCTGCCCGAAAGCTTGCATGAAATCACTTCTGCTCGGCATCGACATCGGCACCTTCAGTAGCAAGGCCGCGCTGGTCACGCCAGCGGGTGAGGTGCTGCGCACAGCCGTCCTGCCCCACGGCATCGCGACGCCCGCCCCGGGCCACGTCGAGCAAGACGCCGACGGCATCTGGTGGCACGATCTCTGCGTCCTGTGCAGGCAGCTGCTCGATGGTGCGCCCTTTCGTGGCAGCGACGTCGCGGCCGTCGCCGTGAGCGCTATTGGACCGTGCTTGCTGCCGCTGGACGAGGCAGGCCGCCCGCTTCGGCCGGCAATCCTCTACGGCGTGGATGTCCGCGCCGCCGACGAGATCGCGGAGCTTGACGCGCTGATCGGCCACGAGGAAATCCAGCGTCTCTCGCTCATGAGCCTCACCAGCCAGGCAATCGGTCCGAAGATCCGCTGGCTGCGCAAACGGGAGCCGGACGTGTGGCGCCGAACAAACCGCCTCACGACCGCGAGCGCCTACCTGGTCTGGCGTCTGTGCGGCGAACATCGGATCGATCGCCACACGGCCAGCCATTTCATGCCTCTGTACGACCCCCGCACCGGCGAATGGGACGAGCGCTATGCGGGACACGTCGCGCCGGCGTCGATGCTGCCAGCGCCGGGCTGGAGCGACGAAGTCGCGGGCACTGTCACACGCACCGCGGCGGAAGCGTCGGGACTCGCGGTCGGCACGCCGGTGGCCATCGGCGCGGTCGATGCGTTGAGCGAGGCGATCAGTGTCGGTGTCGTGCGCCCCGGCGACCTGATGATCATGTACGGCAGCACGACCTTCTTCATACTCGTGCAGGCCGCGCCGACACCCGATGAGCGCATGTGGACGGTGGCCGGCGCCTATCCCGGGCAGTTCAACCTTGCCGCCGGCATGAGCACGACGGGCAGCCTCACGCGCTGGTTCCAGGACCAGCTGGCGCGCGACTTG